>JAFZKM010000137.1 GCA_017553665.1 Lachnospiraceae bacterium | reverse complement strand
GTAGGAAACACATTCCGCGCCGATCTTTGTCGAGTTGATCTCGAAATCCAGATCGCCGCCAACGACCTGCCCTTTTCCGTTCACATATTCAGTAAGCGTGATCTCGGTCGAAGGATCGATCTCAGATATCAGATCCCTGATATCCGCAGCCTTGATCATGCCGCCGTCATTGAGGATCTCATCATCCTCAAGCATCCCGACAAGACCCTTGAGCGTGCTCTTAAGCTCCTTCGCGTCAAACGTTACTATGACCGCCGCAGTCTTTACCTCGTCATCGCCGAGGCTCACGGTCCTGTTCTTCTTAACCTTTACATCTTCCGCCGAATCCACGATGTAATCCGCGTATTCCTTAAACTTCTCCGCAAGCGATTCTCCGTCCTTCTCACGGAAATCCTCGACCTTGTCCTCGCCTTCGGTAAACGACTTAAGGTAATCCTTTACTTTTTTACCGTCCCCTGCATCCATATCAAGCAGAGACGAAAGGTCTATCACGTCTTCCCTGTAGGTGGGCAGCTGCACGTAAAAGTTCCCTTTTTCAAGATCTCCGGCCGTCCTCAGGGTGATCAGATCTTCACCGCCGTACGCGGGCGTCAGCTCAAAGCCGAACTCGTCGTCCTTAGCGGTGTATCTGAACTTGATCTCACAGTCCTTAAACCTGTGCAGACCGAACTTGCTGCTGAACTCGTCCGTAACCGAAAGCTTGTAGCTGAAGCTGCCTTCGCTTCCCTTTTTCTCTTCTTTCCCCGAAAAAAGACCTGCTGTCTGCGCGAGTGTCTCGCCCGCTTCGATCTTCTTCGCGGTCCTCTTTATCTGCTTTGACGAAAGCCATTTAAAATAGCCCTCATCGCTTTTGGTCATGAGCATGTAGTTATTGACAATATAATCCCCCGCAATAACATACGTCGCGGCCGCCGAAAGCACGAGTACCGCGGCAATTATGCCGATCACCAGCCCTATATGTCTTCTCATCTATATCTTCCTTCCTCACAAACAAAACGATCCCCAAAAGGATCCCGAGCTATAGAATTATACTACGTAGTCCACAAAACGTCAAATTTGTGGTATGATCAGAGAAAACGATCCGGAGGTTTTTGCATGAAAAACCTGATCATCAGCGCATGCCTGATCGGCTGCGATACGAGATATGACGGGAAAAGCTCACTGATCCCCGAATTTGAGAAATTAAAGGAAAAATACCGGCTGATACCGGTCTGCCCCGAGCAGCTCGGAGGCCTTCCCACGCCCCGCGTTCCGTCGGAAATAAGAGGTGATAAGGTCATCGGGAAAGACGGGCGGGACTGCACCGCGCAGTTTGAAAAAGGCGCAGAAGAAGTCCTGCGCCTTGCGAAAGTGTTCGATTGCGATACCGCTGTATTAAAGGAGCGGAGCCCTTCCTGCGGTTACGGCCGCGTCTATGACGGCACGTTCTCGGGGACTCTTACCGACGGCAGCGGTAAGACGGCCGCTCTGCTCGCGGCCAACGGGATCAAAGTGATCGGAGAAAGCCGGATCGGTGAACTGATATAAGTCATTTTTATTGCTCTTTCGCCGCAGTTTTCGCTGCGGCTTTTTTCTCTTTATTCTCCGCCGATGATATATGTCTCACCGGTCCTCGGGTCCACCCATTCCACGCCGGTTCCGGGCTTGACCCATATCGTCTCATCATCTTCGTAAATATCGGGAATGCCGTCACCGTCAGCGTCGGGCAGTCCGTCGGGATAGCCGTCGGGTATTCCGTCTCCGTCCTTGTCGATCCAGCCGAACGGATAGCTGTCGGGTATGCCGTCTCCGTCCGTATCCACCCAGCCGTAAGGATACATGTCGGGAATCCCGTCGCCGTCGAGATCGATGCCGGCTGCAGGGGTTTCCGTGGGCGTGGGCATATCGGTCAGCCCCGGATAGCCCGTGATCCAATGATCACCCGTATTGCCCGTGTCATCGATAGGAATCTCAGTCGGGGAAATACCCGGCAGCAGCGTGGGATCGCTGTAGAGGTCCGGTATCCCGTCTCCATCCGTATCGCTCCATCCTATCGGGAAGAAATCGGGTATCCCGTCTCCGTCCGTATCGATCCAGTCATCGGGATAACCGTCGGGAATGTCATCCCCGTCCTTGTCGATCCAGCCCGCGGGATAGCCGTCGGGCACTCCGTCGCCGTCATTGTCCACCCAGCCGTATGGATAGATCTCCTCGGGAGGAGGCGCCGGGCGTTCATCTTTATATGGCTCGAAGGCCCTGTCCTCAAGCCCCGCATGGATCTTCTCCATGAAACTGTGCCAGATATACGCCGGATAGGTATTGCCCATCAGATCCTCGATCGTCTCGGGCATGTCGCAGCCCACCCAGATGCCGGTCGTGTAATACCTCGAGAATCCAACGAACCAGCCGTCCTTCTGATTCTTCGTGGTTCCGGTCTTTCCGGCCGTCGTGATACCTTCGACAGCAGACTTGCGGCCCGTTCCCGTGGTCATAACGGTAGTCATCACATCGGTCATCATCCTGGCCGCGTTCTTCTCATATATACGCTTGTTCTCAACATTCGAAGGGGCAACCGAAACCGCGGAGGAATTGTCTATGATCGGTTCTCCGTGCGTGTCGGTAATGCGCAGGATGCAGGTCGGAGTGCGGTAGACGCCGTCATTCGCCAGTGTCGCGTAGGCGGAGGTCATCTCCACCGCGGTCGCGCCGTAGGTCAGGCCTCCGAGCGACGCCGCGGGATAATAATCCGTATCGACAATGCTCGCGAAATTCATCTTCTTCAGATACGCGAGCCCCTTATCGACTCCGATCTCCTGCAGCAGCTTCCATGCCACGGTGTTCTTCGAAACCGACACCGCATAGCGCACATCTATCTCGCCTGAATATACGTCGCTCGAGTTCGCGGGTCCGCCCTCGAACTTTTCATCTACAACTGTAGTATCAGGATAATATCCCCTCTCAAAAACAGGTGTATATACTATCAGCGGCTTGATCGAGCTTCCGGGCTGTCTCGGGCTCTGGAACGCCCTGTTCAGCGTGTAGCCGTTCGTTTCCTGGCCTCTTCCGCCGACAATCGCGACCACGAAGCCGGTGTCATTGTCAATGCATACTCCTGCAGACTGGAATTTATATATGCCTTCATTATAGGTCTCGGTAAAATCCGCGAGCTCATCGTCGATCGAAGCCTGGAGCTGCTCCTGCTTCACGGGATTTATCGAGGTGTAGATCCTGTAGCCCTTCGCGTAGAGATTGCGCCAGATGCGGTAATACTCATCGTAATACATCTGGTCATACATCTCCTTGTCCGCGTCGTCCTCGAAGTTATAGCGGAGTGCAAAACCATCGGCCTGCATCAGCGCATGGATCGCGCATCTGAAGGTGTAGGTCTCCTCGTAATTGTTCATCTCGCTCTCGGTCGATACGAGCGTAATGCCTTCGGCGAGCGCCATCCGGTACTCGGTCTCAACGATAAAGCCGTTTTCGAACATCTGCTTTAAAACGCTGTCCCGGCGCTCGATCGTCTTCTCATAATTCGTGACCGGATTGTAGTTCGAGGGACTGTTCGGGATTCCGCACAGAAACGCGATCTGCGATAGTGAGAGTTCTCCCGCGGTCTTACCGAAATACCCCTTCGCGGCGGCCTGTATTCCGTAATAGCCGTTGGCAAAATATATGTTGTTCAGGTAAAACTCCAGGATGTCATTCTTGCTGTATTTCCGCTCGAGAGCCGCGGCGAGGAATATCTCGGTCGCCTTTCTCTCGATGGTCTTTTCGTTGGTCAGATAGATCGAACGCGCCAGCTGCTGGGTGATCGTACTTCCGCCCTGTTTGATCGCGCCTTCATTCTCAATATAAGCCTTCGCTGCACGGGCTATCGCATAGACATCGTAGCCCTTATGCTGGAAAAACTTACGGTCCTCGACCGCGAGCACAGCGTTCACAGCGTTGTCCGGGATCGAAGAAAACGGCAGATAATATACATTCTTGCTGCCCGCGAGGATCTGCATCACGCTTCCGTCGGAGTAGTAGCAGATAGAGGTCTGGTCATTCGCGAAGTCGCTGCGCGAGGATTTCGCGGCAATGATAAGAGCCCTGTCCCTGCACGCCAGCAGGTCACGTCCGTATTTGTAATAGAGCCATCCTCCGGCACCGAGTCCGGCCAGAAAAACGAGCAAAAGGAACCAGAGGAGCACCTTTCCGACGATGCTCCTCTTTTTCTTCTTTTTTTCTCTCCTGCGTTTCTCCGGCATATCTTCGTTTCCTGTCTGCTGGTCACAGTGAATTCACTGCCGTTTTGGTATGTGTTAACCGTAATGATCAGACGCTCTGTCCGCCGAGTTCAATATAGGAATACGCGGCTCCGAGCTCGTCCAGGATCGCTTTCTCGTCCTTCCTGCAGGTAAACAGCAGCATCTGCTGCCCTTCCCTGTCGGCCAGCGCCGAAAGCGCGCTGCGCATCCTCTGCTCATCTGAATACGCGAAGCATTCATCGAGCAGGATCGGTATCTTTATATCTCCGAAAAACAGCCTCGCCGACGCGAATCTGAGCGCCGCGAACAGCTGCTGCATCGTCCCTGCGCTGAGCGACTCCGCGGGAACATGATCAAGCCCGCCCATGACTTCTATATCAAGGTTCTGATCAACCCTTCCGGATGAGTATCTGCCGTCTGTCGCCAGACATATCTCTTCCGAGAGCAGCTCGTTGAACGACGCGCTGAAACTGTCACGAAGGCCTTCGGAGATTTCCCTGATCGAATCCGCTGCCAATGTGACCGCCTCAAGTTCCTTCTGTATCTCGCGTTCCTTCTGTCCGGCGTCCATGAGCTCCTGTTTGCATACATCCAGCTCATTCCCGATGTCTCCGAGATTCTCGAGTTCCCATTCCAGCCTGTCCGCCGCCGCTTCATAGGCGTCCGCGGTCTCATCAAGCCGCAGGATCTCGGCGCTTATGCGTTCCCGCTTCTCCAGCGCCTCTTCAAACCGCTCCGAAGCTTCCGCCGCAGACTCTCCCGAAACCTCATTTCTTCCCGAAATATACGCCGCGAACAGCACCACGATCGATGCCATCAAAAGCACGATCCCGATGCCTATCAGGACCGCCGACCGGTTATTGGCGGCAATGCATAATACGCCGCCTGCCATGAACAGCCCAAGGCCGATTCCCTTGAGTTTTTTCTCCGCGGCGCGCTTTTCCGCGAGCGCAGCGTCCGCCGCGGCTCTGGCCTGTTCCCATTCGCCTTTGAGCGCCGCGGTCTCCGGGATCAGGCTCTTTAATCTCTCTATCTCTTCCCTGACGGGCTTTGCCTGCTCAATGTTCGCGTCGCGCCGTTCGAGCAGCGCTGCCGCCTCTTTTTCCTTCTCGAGGAGCTCCCGTTCTTTAGCCTTTATGGCCTCGATATCCAGCTTCTTAAGCTCGCCGCCCAATGCCTTCTTCCGCGAATACAGCTCATCCAGCGCTCCCTCGACATTCAGCCTGCAGCCGCCCGTCATCGCGAGATTCGCGATATGGTTCCGGACCTCGCCCGCGAAATCTTCCGAGCATCTGAGGTTCAGCTGCCCCATGCTCACGGTATTGTAATAGGCGGTCTTTGTCAGCTGCGGGATCAGCGAAGTAATGCTGTCGTCCGAGAGCGGCAGCTTCCTTCCGGTCTCGAGGTCGGTCAGCACGCAGGACTTCTCCTTCTGATAAAACACCCTGGTAATGCGGTATTCCCGTCCCTCATGCTCGAAATCCATGCTGCCCTGATAGGCGCCGGGCGTATCCCAGGGCTGATAGCGCACATACAGATCGTCGCGCCCCGCACGCCCCCGGTTCCGGTCAAGCCCGAAGAGCATCGCGCCGATAAAAGCATGCAGAGTAGACTTGCCCGACTCATTCTCTCCGTAAATGAGATTAAGTCCGTCATCAAGCCTGACCGTCATGTTATGAAGCTTTCCGAAATGCCCTATGCGTAATTCCCTGATCTTCACTTTTTTCCCTTGTACAGCGCGAGGATCCCGTAATCGAGCGCCTTTTCGGCGACCTCCGGATCCACGTTTTCCGCCTTGATCTTCTCTATGAATTTCCCGATGATATTGTCCCTGTTCTCGGCCAGAAGCCTGTCAAAATCGTAATCGGGCTCGGTCTCGTCAGACAGATACACGATCCTGCCTTCCTTCATCAGCGCGTCGGTATCGAATTCAATGTCCGGGTCGCGCCTGCCCTTGAGCGTAAACGAAAAAATACCCTTTTCCCCGCGCTCCGCGATGCGGTCCCTGATCATCGCGCCGAGTTCGTAGTTCGTCGTAACCGGCTCGACAATAAGCTCCTCCTTGAAGTATCTGCTTTCGACACATACCCCGAATTCAGTTTCGATCCGCGACTCTGTCCCTTGCTTCTCAATGCTTCCGAGGATATATCCTCTGCTGCCCGTATCGTTCCTCTCGAGCGGCTCGGTGCTTCCCGGATAGATCATCCTCTCATTCACTGTAAGAGGCACGTGAATATGGCCGCAGGCAATGTAGTCAAACCCTGCTCCCGCCAGCTTCTTCCGGTCCGCGGGCAGGTTCCCGGGTTCTCCGCCGTGCATCAGCAGTATATTGATCCTGTCGGGATGCGCGGGTCTTGCATTATCGAGAAGCGGCTCATGTATCTGCCTGTGGCAGAAGCTCAGGCCGTAGACCTCGGTATTGATATCCTCAAAATAAATGCTCTCAAGCTGCTCGGTCCTGAAAAAGGTCACATTGTCCGACCACTCGAAGCCGTTGTAATTCGAGATGCCGCTGATATAATCGTGATTCCCGGCAATGATGACCACCCTCACGTCAGGCATCGAAGCGAACAGCGAATCGATCTCCTTAAGTTCGCGCACGAGCGGCTGCTTATGGAACACGTCTCCCGCGATCAGCAGCAGGTCGGGACGCTCGGCCCGGCAGCGGTCGATGACTTTCAGGAAAGACTCAGATACCTGTTTCTTCCGCTCTTCCGCCCAGGGGAAGCCCTTGTCCGGCTCCGCGCCCAGATGCGTGTCTGCTATGTGTATAAATCTCATGTTTTACTCCGCTATCTTCGAAGGCGATGTCCCGAAACGTTTCTTAAACAGTTTGCTGAAATGATATGCGTCATCATAGCCCACCATCTCCGCGACCTCGTGCACACTCAGCTCAGGCCGCGTCATCAGCAGTTTCTTAGCCTTATCGAGGCGCACATCTATGAGATACCTGATCGGAGTATCGCCCGTCACCGTCTTGAATATCTTTGAAATATAGAAGGGGCTCACGTACATATTCTCGGAGATGATGTCGAGTGATATCTTCTCCGCGTAGTGCTCCTCAAAATACTGCATAATCTGGCTGACGATCTCATTTTTATTGACCGACTCAAACGCGCATTTACCGTTCGGAAACGACGTCTCCTGCATGTCGCGCAGGAGATAGAGAACGTACTGCACCAGATAGCTCTGCATCATGTAATACTTGCCGGCGCAGCATGTGTTCTTCTCCGCGTCCATGGCGATGCACAGCCTCATCAGCTTCAGTCTCAGCTCCGGTCCGGTCTTGTATACGGGAGTCCTGCCCTCGATGTCAATGCAGTTCGGCCGCATGCCCTCCAGACAGAAGTCCGAGAGCCCCACGAAGAATTCGGTCGTGGGATGCATCGGGTCCGAAGTAATGGACTGGTGATAAACGCCGGGGTTGAGGATCAGCAGGTCGCCCTCCTCGATATCGTATATCTCTCCGTCGATTTTGTATTTCCCGTGTCCGGACATGATGAACGCCAGCTCCAGCTGATGCTCATGCACATGATACCGCTCCTCCGAGCGGGTACGCACGCCCTTCCAGGTAAATAAAAACGTCGGGCAAAAACCGCTTGTAAACAGGTCTGCATTCATTGGCTCTCTCCGTAAACTCTCTGTGTCTCATTGCACTTAATGTGGAAATTCCACCTGATAACAATTATACTATAAGCTGTAAACAAATAGTAATTAAAAAACTATTATATGTGAACGGAGAACGAAATGAACAAGAACAGCTTTGCGATAACCCCGCCCATGGGCTGGAACAGCTACGATTATTACGATACAACAGTAAATGAAGCACAGGTTAAGGCCAACGCAGACTATATGGCCGCGCATCTTAAGGATTACGGCTGGGAATACATTGTCGTCGACATAGAATGGTACGCGCACAATGCGGGCTCCCAGCGCGCCCGTTATCAGTATATCCCTTTCTGGAGCGTGGAAATGGACGAGTACTCGCGCCTGCTGCCCGATCCGGAGCGCTTCCCGTCGTCCGCGAACGGCGCGGGCTTTAAGCCGCTGGCGGATTATGTGCACTCGAAGGGCCTCAAATTCGGTATCCACATCATGCGCGGAATCCCGCGCGAGGCGGCGCATAAGCATACCGCGATCCTCGGCTCCGATCAGAAGGCAAACGACATCGCGAATCCTTCAAACATCTGCTTCTGGAATCCCGACATGTACGGACTCCATCCCGAAGAATCCGGCTCGCAGGCCTATTACGATTCGATCATGCAGCTCTACGCGGAATGGGGCGTGGATTTCATTAAATGCGACGACATCTGTAGAATGGATCAGCCTTCTTCAAAGCAGGAGATTGCGATGCTCCATAAGGCCATAGAGAAGTGCGGCCGCCCGATCGTGCTTTCTCTTTCTCCGGGACCCGCGCGGATCGAAGAGGCCTGGCATTATGAAAAATACGCCAACATGTGGCGTATCACGGATGATTTCTGGGATAAATGGGACCTGCTCCTCAACATGTTCGAGCGCTGCGAACTCTGGGAGAAACATGTGAGCGAGGGCTGCTGGCCCGACTGCGACATGCTGCCGCTCGGCAAGATCGGCGCGGCTTTCGGGCACGAGCATGATACGGGCCTTACCCGCCCCGAGCGCATCACGATGCTGACTCTCTGGAGCGTTTTCCGCTCCCCTATGATGCTCGGCTGCGAGCTCACAAAGCTCGATGATGACACATTATCGCTGATCACAAACGCGGACGTCATGCGCCTCCTGCAGCATTCCGCCGGCGCTCACCAGGTCATGCGCGATGACAGGCAGTGCATCTGGAAGACGCACGACACCGAAGAAGACGCCTGCTATATCGCGATGTTCAATTTCGCCGACGAGCCTGCGGTTCTCAGATTCGAGCACGAGTGCTGCCACGGCGGCAGCGGACGCGGCCCCCTTAAGAAGCCCTGCATTGAGCTCTGGACAGGAAAGAAATATGACACGCTTGAGGATGCATTAAAAGAACCCACGGATGCGCACGGCGCAAGACTGTATAAAGTGATCAATTGATCGGAAGAATGCTTATTAAAGGGCAGGCACTAACATACCTGCCCTCAAAAATCTTTACAATATTCCTTTTTCTGCCAGAAATCCTCTGATGGCTTCGGTAAACTCTTCTGCCCGATCAATCTGCTTTTTCGCTTCAGCCTTAGAGGCTATAAAAGTTTCAAATCTATACTTTGATAACTCAATTACGCTGCCTTCCAAATCACTATGCCCTCCCGATCAATGTTCTTATAGAAGGGCAAAATCCGCCTCCATGTAAGATAGTTATCGTACTGAATCGGAACAACTGACAATACAACTTCCAGTTCAAGTTCGTATTCAACTACTACATCTATCATGGCAGAGTGTAATCTTTCATCTTCTTCATCTTTTAAGATCACAGCAATATCCACATCCGAATCCGATTCCTGTTCGCCTCTTGCATAAGATCCATACAGAATTACAGACTCCAGACAATCTCCGTATACCTCACTGAGCATCAAACTCATCTCTTTCAATTTAGCAAGGAGATGCGGTGTACTGTTGTTAATCGTCGCCCGTTTTCTCCAATTCTTATACTTCCCGGACTTAATCCGTGCATCTTCTGGGTATTCGGCATCCTTTGGTATCAGCCACTGATTGCCAACTTTTTCGCCATTGATCAGCCCTTTTCCGAGCATACGTCTGATATTCCCCGGGTCTTTACCGATCCTTTTGGCATATTCCATAAGTGTATAGAAATCCGACATGACCCACCTCCAAATTGACAATAACACGATTTCGTGTAAATGTCAATTCTTACAGAGAGCAACCAAGTCTTTCACCTCCGCCGTCGCCAGGCATTCGACCGTGTCCGACGCGCCGTAATAAATCTTCACGCTGCCGTCATCTTCGGCGATCACGGCTCCGGGGAAGATCACGTTCGTGCGGAATCCGCCTTCGGTCTCATATTCGGTCTCGGGCGCGATCAGCGGCTCTTTATACAGGCCGATGACCTTCGAAGGGTCATTAAGGTCAAGCAGCATGACACCTGCGCAGTAGCGCTTCTGCCATTTCTCTTCCCAGCCGTTCTTGCCTCTGGTGCTGTCAATATCGACCGTGTGGAAGATCGTCAGCCACCCGGCATCGGTCTTTACAGGAGGCGCTCCGGGGCCGATCTTGTCATTCGCGAAGGGCACGTCTTCCACACCCAGAATCAGTTCCGACTCACCCCAGTATTTCAGGTCCGGAGACTTTGACATCCATATATCAAAGCGGTCCTTGCCGCCTCTCGAATATACCGGGAAGGGCCTCTCCAGCCGCACATATTTTCCATCGATCTTCTCGGGGAACAGGACCATGTTACGGTTATCGGGCACGGTAAGAGACAGGACCTCCAGGCTCGTGAAATCATCGGTCACACCAATCCCGCCGCGGATCCCGTGTTTTGTATCGACCGCAAAGCACATATAGCATCGGTCTTCTATCACCGTAAGCCGCGGATCATAGACTCTCGTGATCTCGGGATCATGCATATCTTCCACCGTCATGAACGGCTTATCCTGCACCTCCCAGTGTATTCCGTCATCCGAAAAAGCAATTCCTATATCGCATTTTTCAAAGCTGCTTTTCCCGTCAAACCCGTGATCGTTGCGAAACACCATCACATAGCGGCCACGGTACTTCGCCACCCCCGCATTGAAAATGCATTCCGCGTCATACGGGATGTCTTTTTTTGACAACACCGGTTCTCCGCCGTTATATCTCCTGATCACACTGCTGGATCTTAACTCCGGATACATCTTCCCCATAAAAAATACCTCCATGCAATCTCGCGAGCAAGCTCGCTCGATTTCGGTTTGCTCATAACCCGACACGCAGTCTGACGACTGCTTATACAAAAGGTGACCACACTGAAAGCAAGCTTTCGTGTGCGTCACCTTTTTGTATATACGCACACTTCGTGTGCTGTCGGGTTAATTCGCTATTTACGCAATGTCTTCCAACTGCGCGGTATACAGGTGGTAGTAAGCGCCGCCCCTCGCCATCAGTTCTTCGTGCGTTCCGGCCTCCATGATGCCGCCGTCATCGATATACATGATCAGGTCGCAGTTGCGGATGGTCGAGAGTCTGTGCGCGATGATGAACGAGGTGCGTCCCCGGAGCATCGTGTTGAGACCCTGCTGCAGCGCTTTTTCGGTCTGCACGTCTATGCTCGAGGTTGCTTCGTCGAGTATCAGGATCGAAGGATCCGAAAGCAGTGTTCTCGCGAACGAGATCAGCTGCTTCTGGCCCTGGCTGAGGAGCGAGCCGCGCTCCTTAACCTCTGTATCGTAGCCGTCGGGCATCCTGCTGATGAACGAATCCGCGCATACCTTCTCGCTGGCTTTTCTGATCTCTTCATCTGTAGCGTCAAGCTTGCCGTAGAGGATATTGTCCTTGATCGTGCCCGAGAAAATGAAGCTGTCCTGCATCATTATGCCCATCTGCGAGCGCAGCGAGTGCAGCGTTACCTTCGAGATATCCTGCCCGTCGATCAGCACTCTTCCGCTCTCGACATTGTAGAAACGCGAGATCAGGTTTACGATCGTGCTCTTGCCGGCGCCGGTCGGTCCGACGAGCGCCACACTCATTCCGGGCTCTACCGTGAACGAAACATTATGCAGGACTTCCTTGCTTTCATCGTACGAAAAGCTTACGTTCTCGAACTCGACCTTGCCCGTGATCGGCTGCATTTCCACAGCGTCCGGAGCATCATCGACCTCCACTTTCTCGTTCATTGTCTCGAAAATGCGCTCAAGATAAGCCATGTTGTTGACAACGTTGTTGAAGATATTTCCGAGGTTCATGATCGGCTGCCAGAATCGCGCCGCGTAGCTCGAGATCGCGATGATCACGCCGACGGTCTTGCCTCCCGAGGCGAATACGATCATGCCGAAAATGTAGATCGCGGCTCTGATGAATACCGAGATCGTGTCGATTCCGGGCCAGATCGCGTTATTATAGCTGACAGCCTTCATCCAGGTCTTGCGGCAGTCGCCGGCCAGCCCGGAGAAGATCTCAGCGTTCTCGTTCTCACGCGCGAATATCTGCGTAATGCGCGCACCGACGATATTCTCCTGAAGATAAGCGTTCAGGTTTGAATTCTTGTTTGAGACCATACGCCACGCCTTGCGCTGCTTGTTCTTCATGACCAGCATGAATACCGCGAGCACGGGCACGCCGCACATTACTACCAGCGACATCTGGACATCTGTGATCATCATGAAGATGACGATGAAGATCAGGTTCAGCATCTCAAGAATGACGTTGATCAGTCCGTTCGAGAGCATATCCGAAACCGAATTGACATAGTTTACGACACGGATCAGGATCTTGCCGTGAGGACGGTCGTCGTAATATTTGAAGCTGAGCTTCTGCAGGTGAGCGAACAGGTCTTTTCGGATATCGTAAATGATATACTGCGAGACCTTGACCATTATCTTTGAACGGAGCATCGCGAAAATGACGCTCAGCACGTAAAACAAAACGGTAAGCAGCGCGAGTCCGACGAGATACTTGACATTCTTCGCGGGGATCGCTTCATCAAGCGCCTTCTGCACCAGGAGCGGAGCGAAAAGCACCGACACTCCGGCCAGACCCGAGAACAGGATCGCGAGACCCATCTTTTTGATGTATTTTTTTATGTATGCGGAAGCAAGGAGCAGGTGCCTGATATTAAACGGCTCGTCGAGCTGTTCATCCTTGCGGTAAGTATTTCTCTCAGCCATTTACAGCACCTCCTTCCTTTTTCGAAGCATCTGCGGGTAAAGCTCCGACGGCTTCGGTAATGTCGCCGACCTGAAGCTTGACCAGCTCGCTATAGTAGCCGCCCTTTTTGATCAGCTCCTCGTGCGTGCCTTCCTCGATGATGCTGCCATCCTTCAGGACAAGGATATTGTCCGCAAATTTCGTGGTAGATATCCTCTGCGCAATGATGATCTTCGTGCAGCTGAATTCCAGGTCGCGCAGGCTGTGCTGAATATGCTTCTCGGTCTCCATATCGACCGCGGAAGTCGTATCGTCAAGGATCAGGATCGAAGGCTCGATGGCGAGCGCGCGGGCCAGCGAGATACGCTGCTTCTGTCCGCCCGAAAGGCCCACTCCGCGTTCTCCGACGATCGTATCATAGCCCTCAGGCATCTTCAGGATGAATTCCTCGGCTGCCGAGGCTCTCGCGAACTTGACCACTTCATTGGCGGTCAGATGCGAAACGCCGTATGCGATATTGCCCTCGATCGTATCCGAGTAGAGCAGAACGTCCTGAGTCGCAAGACCGATGTTCTTGCGCAGATCCTCGAGTTTATATTTGTTTACATTTACGCCGTCGACCGTGATCGTGCCGGAATTCGGCTCATAGAAACGGGGGATCATCTGGATCAGTGAGGTCTTGCCGCAGCCGGTCTCACCGATGATCGCCACGGTCTCACCCGGATGCGCGGTAAATGAAACGTCCTTCAGAACCGGCAGCTTGCCGTCCTCATATTTGAAGCTTACATGATCGAATACGACCTCGCCCCTGAAGCGTCCGGGATGAGCGATTGCGTCGGGCGCGTCCACGATCTCAGCCTCGGAGTAGTAGATCTCCATGACCTTCGCCGAAGCGGCAGAGAAACGCTGAAACTCGTTCATGATATTGCCCATCTGGCGCATCGGGTTGCAGATCGCCCAGATAAGGCCCGAGAACGACACGTATTCGCCCATCGTGATCTGGCCTTTGATGATAAACAGACCGCCCACGAGCAGCAGGATCACGGGAAGCGCGTCAGCCACGGTCTCCACATAAGGGAAGTACTTCAGCCAGGTGTAATGCGTATCGATGTTGGTATCCCTAAAATCGGTGTTCGCGGTGTCAAACTTCGCGATCTCATAGTCCTCGCGCGCGAAAGCCTTTACCACGCGGTTTCCGGAGATATTCTCCTGCGCGTAGGTGTTCATGCCCGCGAGCTTCTCACGAAGAGCGCGGTGCTTGGGCGTAACGGTCTTCTTGAATTTTACGACAATGACGAAGATCAGCGGCGAGATCAGAAGCACCGAGATCGCCAGCTTCCAGTCCATTATGAAGAAATATATCGCGGTAGCCGTATACAGGGTAAAGGATTCCACGATGCAGCGGACAACCCACGCGATATTGTGCCTTACGGCGTCCAGGTCTCCCGTGACTCTCGTCATCAGGTCGCCCGTACGGTAGGTGGAATAGAATTTCATGTCCTGACGCTGGATCTTGTCATAGAGGAAATTCCTGATCCTGAACAGCGCGTACTGCGATACGGACTCGTACGCCATACAGTCGAGGTACACTACCGTTACGCGGAACAGCGTCAGCGCGATCATCATGATGATGAGGCGGTAAAACTCGTTGCTGTGTGCCGCGACGGTGTCTCCGGTATCGTTGATCTCATTGAACAGATCGACGATCTTTCCCGAAAAATAAGGCACAACGAGCTGCAATGTATTGTAGACCACGGTTCCCAACATCGCGATCACATACAAAGCCCGTCTGCCTTTCATGTTCTCCCAAAGCCACGCCATGCGCGATTTGGGAAATTGCTTTTCTTTACTTTCCATACATTCTCCGTTTTTTTCTAATAGCTGCCCTGTCTTATCCTGCTGTCTTGCATACTAGCAAAAACGATTTTTGTAAACAATGTAATATTCTGCTTCAAAGATGGAAGAAATTGGAAACCGCGGCTTTAAGTACAAGAATCTGCGTTTTTCCGTCGGGAATTTCATTATTCATGACCATCTCGAGCGCTTTTTTTACCGGTATCTTCTCGACTTCTATCGCCTCATCGGGATCGAGGTCCAGTTCGCCGAGCTCTTTTTCCACACGGCAGATCCAGAGTCTGATGATCTCGTTCGTATATCCGGGCGAAGGATACATATTTCCGCAGAATACCCAGTCCTTTCCGAGACACCCGGTCTCCTCGCGCAGCTCTCTTTTGATCGCGTCAAAAGGATCCTCGCCGGGTTCAAGCTTACCCGCCGGAAGTTCCAGGCAGACCTCGTGATAGGGATACCTGTACTGTCTTACAAACAGCAGCTCGTCCTTGTCTGTCAGCGCCGCGACACAGACTCCGCCCGGATGATCGACAACCTCTCTTTTGCAGGGTTTTCCGTCCGCGGTTTCGGCGTCGTCGACGTGGACCTTCAGGATCCTGCCGTTGTATATATCGTTGCGCTTGATGGTGGTTTCTTTGAGTTCCATGGCTTCAATCTGCTCCTTCTTCAACAATCTTAGTTGTCCCTTCCCGTTTCTCAGTTTATCATCTTACAGGCTCGATCCTGAATCTGCAGGCAATCTTCCCGGTTTGACTGATATCCGCTGCCTTCCAGGTGATCCTCTTTACTGTTTCGGGATTTCCGTCGTGGTTCATAAAAAGTTCCTCGGTTATCTTTAGATCCGGGAAGCCATTTTCTGATATTATTCTACACGAGTAGTCAGCGTCCTTGCCCCGGCATTCCATGTCCCTGTATCCCTCACCGGAAAACGCTTGCCCCGGACTTTCGGAGTAAATAAATATCGCTCCGTTTTCAATCTCCACATCACCCTGTGTAACCAGATTCTCCTCGATCAGACAGCCCTCGGAATCAAAAACATCCTCAATGGTCAGTATCTCTGTCTCCGGCTCATATTTCAAGCTTCTTGTCAGGCGTTTCAGGGCAGGTTCTCCGTATGCTCCGGCGAATGAAAGCCGTACATCGCACAATGCGTGACATGAAAACTCTCCGCATGCAAATTCACGTCCCGCCTGCTGCCCGCGTCCGTTGATCACGGGTACATTGTGCCCCAAAGAACTGCAGCAGATATAGTCATACCTTGTCTCGTCCTTAAAATATTGCGCGGTGTATTCGCCGGCACCGAGGTCCGTAAGCAGCGGTTCATCACCGAGCGCATAAATAAAGTTTCCGACATCGTTATGATTGTGCGGTTCGGCATTATGTCCGCCTTTTATCGCAAAACCTCCGCCGGACGTTCCGCGACAGATAGCCCACTGTGCGGCCGGAAGGACATACATTCTATAACTCCCATTCTCCGTAGTTGTCGCAGCAAGCTCTTCTGTTTCAGTCCGGTATCTTTCGTCCTTCAGGTTCAGATCTGTTTCTCCTTCCGGGTCTCCGCCCGCAGAACAACTATCATACACATGCCGGCTATACTCCTCGCTCCACATCAGGTCACGTGACGCCATCAGAAACCTGTAGCATGGATCGAAATCAAAATTCGCCGCGCAGGAAATATCGGGTATTTCCACCGTATCGTAAAGCATCGCCAGTTTACACGTCAGCCCGATGCGATATTTTTCGTGTTTTGAACCATCCGAAAAGCTCACCGAAAGGCCTGAAGGGAAATAGCATTTCTGCTGGAATTCCACAATCTTCCGACACTTTTCCGGCATGACAGATCTCAGGATCAGATTCTCACGCTCGTTTTTTATGCCACCCGCAGCTACTTCATTCAGCAGTTCCCTCAAGACTGCATCTTTCTCAGCTTTCCGCGCCAGCAGATCCATAAAACCCATGTAGTAGTAAAACCCGTAGGTAAAATACCCGAGTCCTTCCAGACAGGCTCCGTCCTCGGCGAATCCATTCAGAAAAAACTCCAGATTCGCCAGAACTCTGCGAACCAATTTCTCCTGCAGCTCCGGCTCGTCATCGAGCAGATCGAGCGCCGCCATTCCGATGCTCCCATTGCATACAGCGTTCCAGTTCATGTCTGACTGTTCCCACCAGGCATAAGGCTCCTTCGCGGCATACGGCTCTATCACACGGCGCATGACTTCCGCCCGAATACTGCTTCTTAACTGCTCCGGCAGAACTCCCTTAAGCCCCGCGTACAGTTCCGCCAGCGCCTGCGCGGTCTCCGCAGCAAAAAGATCAACGGTTATACGCCAGCCGGGGTCGTCTTTCCTGTTCACATGTGCAGGCAGCGCCCAACATTCTTCGTCACATATATCGGCTATGATCAGCTCCAGTTTCGTACGGTATTTTTCACCCTGTGTATCATGACGCAGATCGCTTTCTCTCTCATTTGTCCCAAGCAGTACCGTGCACCCGAACGTAGTCAGAAACCGCCTTCTCTCAAAATAAACGTGCTCATACTCCAGCCGGTTTCCGACAGTCTCAAAAAGTGCAAACTTTTCCTCCGTAAGATCAGGCACATTTGCTTCATAAAGAGCATCTGCCGAATCATACAGCTGTCCTATATATCGATTTCTTAGTCTCTCTGTCATATCAAGTCTCCGCAAGTTCATACTGCTTTCATTTTATCTTTTTTTT
>JAFZKM010000136.1 GCA_017553665.1 Lachnospiraceae bacterium | reverse complement strand
TCTTGCTCGCGCAGCAGGGCTCGCCGTTCGTACGGTTATAGGCGCCCATTACGGCCTCTACACCCGCTTCGGTCACCAGAGCCTTAAACGCGGGAAGATAGGTCTCACGGAGGTCCTGCTCCGAACATCTCGCGTCAAAGCTGTGACGCAGGCTCTCGGGACCGGAATGTACCGCGAAATGCTTCGCGCATGCGGCTGCTTTCAGATACTTGTCGTCATCGCCCTGAATACCCTTTACAAATGCCACTCCGAGCCTCGAAGTCAGATACGGATCCTCTCCGTAGGTCTCGTGTCCGCGGCCCCAGCGGGGATCACGGAAAATATTGATATTGGGAGCCCAGAAGGTAAGTCCCTTGTAAATATCATGGTCACCGTACTTGAACTGCGCGTTGTACTTGCCGCGTCCCTCTGTCGAAACGGTCTCAGCCACTTTGCCGATCATATCCTCGTCAAAGGAAGCCGCCATGCCGATAGCCTGCGGGAATACCGTCGCAACGCCTGCGCGCGCGACACCGTGCAGCGCTTCGTTCCAATAATTGTAAGCCGGGATGCCCAGTCTCTCAATGGCCGGTGCATAGTGCCGCAGCTGGAAAACCTTCTCCTCGAGCGTCATCTCCTGAACGAGGGCCGTCGCTCTCTCCCTGTACTCGTTCAGCCTTTCTTCACTGATCATACCGAATAAATACCTCCCATAACTTCTTAACTGCCTACTCTGCTATTCCAAATCCGAGGATCGTAAATCTCTTTCCTTCATCTCCCTCGTGCATTTTCACCTCAACGTGATGAGGCTTTGAATCCTGCTCCCTTATGATTATCTGCGAATTGCAGTGTGTCCATCCGACGATATGCGGATCGACCGTCTTCACAAAGCTTCCGTCGACATATATATCCGCTCTTCCGTCCGCGGGATCGCCCGAGTCCTTCGTAACGATCAGCAGTCTCCTGCAGGTCACATCCATCGTAAACGGTCTGTCTCCGGCCGTTCGCATCCAGTTATTCGGGAACTGGGGCGTCGTGCCCGGATCCATGTTCATCTCGCAGGACTGGATGACCTTATCGGTCTCCGAGAAATCTCCGCAGCCGATCACCGCTCCGAAGCGGTTCTGCGCCCTGTCGATCAGATGGATATTGTCAAAATCAGAGCTGCGCAGGGCCGGCAGATCACTGAAGTCCGCGGGCTCACCGCCGGTATATGCCTTCTCCGACTCCCCGATAACCTTCATAAGGCACTCCGCCATGATCGTATGTCCGATATTGGCCGGATGGTAAACATCGTAGAAATATCTGTTCTTCGCGAGAACGCGCCCTTCTCCGCGGGGGAGATAGAACTGCGGCGTCACCGCGCGCTTCAGGCTGACCATCGGAAGCTTATAATGCTCTCCGATCGGGATCAGTCTGTCCTCAAGGTTATAATCATCGGCAAATACCGAGAATATCAGGATCACCGCGGGTCTGCCCGGACTGTTCAGCGCGGTTCTTACAAGACCTTCGTAGCAATCGCCCTCGGTCTCGTCTCCCGCGTCATTTACCGCGAATTCGATGACCACAAGGTCGGGGCTGTACTTCCCGTCCGCGAGAACATCGCGGTCATATCTGACGATGCCGAGCTCCGAAGGTGTTCCTCCGACACCGGCCTTAATATATGTGGTTTTGCCGCCCTTTACATACTTCTGCTCAAAGGCTTCAAACATCCTGCGCGTGTAGCATGCGGTATTTATAGGTGTCGCGCCGGCTCCCTGAGTGATCGAACCGCCAATGAACGCAACAGTTATATCCTCTCCGGCCTCGGCCCTCTTTATCAGTCTTCCGAGTCTTCCGGTCCCGTCAGCCGCTACAACAGAGTTCGTGATCATGGCCTTATAGGCTTCGGATGATGTATCGATCGGGTCGGGTTCCTCAAAAGGCGGTGCCTTGAAACCGTCATTTAAGAACAGGCGGACATTCACCGTGGCCAGGAATCCGTTCTTCGGGAACTCAAACCTGATCTGGCCGGGAATAGTCTCTTCTTCATGAGCTTCCGCCAGCGGGATCAGATACTCTGCTCCGTCGGTCGAAATGCGCTGCTTTATAGTAGTGCCAGAAGCCGACGGGTCCCCCTTTCCGTAGAACTGGAACACAAAATCGCAATGCTCCGCTTCGGTACACATTACCGAAACTCCGATGCCGTAGACGAGCTTCCTGAAGCCTTCGGCGCTCTTCAAAAGCGCGTGTATGCTCCCATCAGTCACATTCCCGACGATCTTCGCGGCCGTTACCAGCCTTTCGTCGTTCTCATATATAACACAGACCCCGCCGCCGTTCATCGCGGGCGCCGCGGATATCTGCTTATCAAGCATAATGTAAAAGAATTCCCGCTGTTTCACGGGGTCCTTCGGTGCTATCGGTCCCATACTTTTACAGCCTCCTGATAATACTATAAAAAAAAGAGCGCCGCCGCTCTAATCATATTAAATGAAAATCTTATTGAATTTTGCGAAATAAGGGGACGGGGTTTGCAGTTCATTTGTAATGAACCGCAAACCC
>JAFZKM010000135.1 GCA_017553665.1 Lachnospiraceae bacterium | reverse complement strand
GAGCAGGGATATCTCTTCGCGTGTACGGGCAATAAAACCGACAGACGGATGAGACTTCATTACTGCATCGATAAAGGGCTTCATGCGGTCGTAATCCGCGCTCCTACTGATATAGGGAAGGCCGATGTATAATCTTATTGCGGTATTTCCAACCAGCTTCGATATCAGTCTTTCAATTATTGTTGTGTCAAAGTTCGAGAGATTATAATACACATCGTAAGACTTCTCTTTATCAATTGCATTTACAACTGCATCTAACGCTGACTCGCTCCACACAGAAAACACCTTGCCAAGCTGAGAATAATTATCATTACCTGCAGAGTTTCCGGTGCTCTCGCACTCTTCCGCCGGCTCTCTTTCAAACCTCTTTATCAGCCTTTCCCTCAGTGCCTCGGCCGCCTCACGCCTCATCCGGTTCAGTTCCCCCGAAGGAATGAATACATTCTCATCCAGTTCAACTTCTATCTCGCCGGCTACACAGAAGTCCGTCTCACCGAGTTTTGACAGCTGCTTGATCACGGATGCTGCGTCCGAAGGAGCTTTTTGCGCAGGTTCTATGACACCACCCTTTATGGTAACGTTAATTCGTTCTTTTCCCGAATGGCCGTAAACATCCTCTTGCTTTAAACTCGGTACTGAGTAATCATCGGTAATCACCGCATCTTCGGTCGATCCGGCCGTCACCGTCAGTTCCGCTGCTTCCCCAAGCCTTCCCTTAAACGCGATCCGAACCGGTACCTTCGATATTTTCTCGATATAGTCTGCGCGGATCGACGCAAGCAGTGAATTCGGCCTGGTCCTGAATACCGGCATGCCGACAGCGGCCTTACGGTCTTTCATCGTGATGCAGCTGAATGTACTGCCGGAAGCAAAACCCTGACCGAGCGTGAATTCAAAGACGTTTTTATTCCCATCCCTGATCTCGAGCACATCCTGCGCAAAAACCTCGCGCTTAAAGCGAATGACAGCCTCGCGGCCGCGCACTGTTATAACTTCTCCCACTTCCGTTCCGGTGTGGTTCGGCCGATCGAATGTCATCATATCCGGACCGTTATGCTGCTCCGGATAGCCGCGGTTAAAGCCGCCGCGGTTGTAGAGATCCTGCAGGATCAGCATATCCGCGTCGAGCATGGCCTTATTTGAATCCAGCCATTTCTTATAGCCCGAAGACCCGAGTTCCTCATATTTATCGATATATCTTCTGTAAACCGACACTACGCCCGCGGTATATTCCGGGCTCTTCATCCTGCCCTCGATCTTGAACGAATCGATGCCGATATCCAGCAGCTCATGGAGCACGGGCAGCAGGCACTGGTCCTTCGGTGAAAGCAGGTATTTGCCGTCGTACATACGTCTGCAGGGCTGCGCGCAGCGTCCGCGGTTTCCGCTCCTTCCGCCGATCATCGAGCTCATCAGGCATTGCCCCGAATAGCAATAGCATAAGGCGCCGTGGATGAATACTTCGATTTCAAGCGAAGTTGAGTCCTTGAAACGGCGAAGCTCGGCTGCCGACAGCTCACGCGCAGGAACGACACGCGTTATATTTTCGAAGGAATCCTTAAGCAATGCGGC
This sequence comes from Lachnospiraceae bacterium, assembly GCA_017553665.1. The sequence goes on along the minus strand of JAFZKM010000135.1, from coordinate 3,670 downwards.
TCCCTCAGCCATCGTGACGGATGTCTGAGTCGAAAGATGTATGGGAAGTCCGGGGAAATGATCGTTGATGAAAGAAACAGCGCCGATATCCTGCACGATCACGGCATCGAGGCCGGCCTCATAATAAGGGCGCAGAAAAGAAAAGAGCCTGTTTTCAAGCTCATCTTCCTTAAACAATGTATTCACGGTGAGATACACCTTTTTGTTCCTTACGTGGCAATATCTGATGCCCTCGATCAGCGCGTCCTCTTCGGGATTATCCGCGTAGGCACGCGCGCCGAACGCCGCTCCTCCGATATAGACCGCGTCCGCTCCCGCGTTCACCGCAGCCTTTAAAGACTCGATCGAACCTGCGGGCGCAAGCAATTCAAATCCGCTCATATTCAGTTCTTTCCCTTTTTGCGCTCGGATGCGAGCTCTGTCTCGAGCTTCACGTTCTTCTTCTGTTCATCGACGTTCTGGTCTCTTAAGCGCTCGATCTCCTTATTTGCCTTCTCAAGCTTCGTCTGCAGGGACATGATCTCGTGCTTTAACGAATAGATCTCATTGCTCTTCGAATCGCTGTCATCCTCGCTCTCGTCGTACTGGCGCTTAAGCTTGAAATACTCGTCGGCAAGATTGATCTCCAGCAGAACAGCCTTCATCTCGGAATCCATCGTCTTATAAGCGTCCTGCTGTTTAAGATCGTTTATCTTTCCGTTAATGAAGGTCGCAATCTTCTGAAGATACTCCTCGCTCTCAAAGCCCGAAAGCGTATATCTTTTATTGTTTATAATGACTTCGGTGTCATTCTTTTTATTAAACATGGCAGCCCCAACCCTGCATCCGTTTGAATTCAGCATTCAATGCTGCGGATACCGTACCTGAATTTGTTCATATTAGATTATACAGTCTGAGTGGGGCGTTTTCAACAGAATTTCCCCAATAAACTTGCACTTTTTTTCATTTAAATATATTATATTGAGGAACACTAACTCTGAAGGAGATTCGAAATCATGAAATTATGGGGCGGCCGTTTTAAAGGCGAGACCAATGAGCTCGTATATCAGTTTAATGCTTCGATAGGCTTTGACAAAAGGTTTTTTGAGCAGGATATCCGCGGAAGCCTTGCTCATGCGGAAATGCTCGGACGCTGCGGCATCATCACCGCCGATGAAGCCGTACAGATCAAAAACGGACTTAATTCGATCCTCGATGATATTCATGCGGGACGTCTCGAGATCGACCTCTCCGCGGAGGATATTCACAGCTTTGTCGAGGCTGAGCTTACCTCGCGCATCGGCGCCGCAGGCAAGAAGCTGCATACCGGCCGTTCGAGGAACGATCAGGTTGCGCTCGATATGAAGCTCTATACGCGCGACTACATCGATACTCTCGATCCCGCGCTGAAGGACCTGCTCACCACGATCTGCGATATCATGGCTGAGAATATCGAGACTTTCATGCCCGGTTTCACTCATCTTCAGAAGGCGCAGCCCGTGACGCTCGCTCACCATTTCGGAGCTTATTTCGAGATGTTCAGGCGCGACCGCTCAAGGCTCGCCGATATCAGAAAGCGCATGAATCTCTGTCCTTTGGGTTCCGGTGCTCTTGCAGGGACCACTTATCCCCTCGACCGCGATCTCACCGCAGAGCTCCTGGGTTTCGACGGACCTACGATGAACAGCATGGATTCCGTTTCCGACAGGGATTATCTTGTTGAGCTGCTCTCGGCGCTTTCGCTGATACAGATGCACCTCTCCCGCTTTTCCGAGGAGATCATCATCTGGAATACGAACGAATACCGCTTTATTGAAATAGACGACGCATTTTCCACGGGCAGCAGCATTATGCCTCAGAAGAAGAATCCCGACATTGCCGAGTTAGTCAGAGGCAAGACCGGACGCGTATACGGCGCCCTGACCTCTCTGCTCACGACACTCAAAGGCCTTCCGCTCGCCTATAATAAGGACATGCAGGAAGACAAGGAGATGTTCTTCGACGCGGCTGACACTGTTCTGGCCTGCGTTCAGCTCTTTAACGGAATGCTTAAGTCGCTTAAATTCAATAAGGAGAATATGGAGCGCAGCGCAGCAGGCGGCTTTACGAATGCCACCGACGCGGCTGACTATCTCGTAGGCAAGGGAGTTCCCTTCCGCGACGCTCACAGCATTGTCGGACAGCTCGTGCTCTACTGCATTGACAAGGGCATTGCTCTTGATGATATGACTCTCGAGGAATATAAGGCTATTTCGCCCGTCTTCGAGAATGATGTTTACGACGCCATCGCTATTTCCACTTGCGTTGAGAAGCGCAATACGATCGGCGCGCCCGGTCCTGAGGTCATGAAGAAGACCGTCGAGGCTTACCGGGATTATCTCAGTAAATAATCAGGCTTTTTCGGGGGAATCAAAGCTTGTTTATTTAAATATTTGTATAAAAGGGATATCCGCATTATTCATGCGGATGAAAGGAGTTATGTATGAAAAGGAAAATTGCGCTGCTGCTCGCGTTCGCGATGCTTTTTGCGGTTGTCGGATGCAGCAAAACTACTGTTGACGAACCTTCAAACGTTATCACTGGGACTGACGCTCCGGAGCCCACTAAGGACACTGCGCCTACCGATGCTCCGGCACCCACGGACGCGCCTACAGACGCTCCCGAGCCGACTGCTGAGCCTACCGATGCTCCGGCCCGAATCGATATTTCCGATGTGCTTAACGCTTACATCTCTTTCCTCGACAAACTCGTTGAGAACAGCGGAGACGGATACTATCAGGTACACTTCTCTCTCGGTCTTATCGATGACGATGATATCCCCGAGCTGCTCGTAGCATTCGGCAGCGATCTGGGTGAAGAGGCAAATGTTTATACCTGTTCCGATTCCGGCGAGATCGTTGCATGCGGTTCTCTCGGATCCAACGGTACTTTTTATTTCCAGCCCCGCAAGAACATTATGGAATGGGAAAACGGCTTTACGATGACCCGTTCGATCTTTTATCAGATGATCGATGAGAATAAAGAGATCTCGACTTTCCTCGAGCTTACCGCCGAGTATCCGAATGATGACGAAGCTTATTATTACATTGACGGACAGCAGGTTGATTCCGAAGCATTCATGGCCAAACAGGATGAGATCGACGGCGCTGCCAATATGGAAGGCGATGACAATTATGTCATTTTCAGCCATCAGCACTCGCAGCCTTACTGTGATTACGTTTTAACCGACAAAACAGGCATTATCACGGGCATGTATCAGGCGGCTGTCGCAGGAACCTATTACAAGGGCAATACTCCCGACTCTCTCGCCGATCTGTACGGCGACTGGGAATGCGAACAGTTTTACACCTTCCACAAAGATGACCCTACCGGCAATTCCAACGGCTACGACGGCAATGACGCGACGGTTCGCCTGTATCTGAGCGAATACGGCCAGTATATCAGAGTCATGGAAGAATGCGACGCGAACCTGAATATCGAATTTACCTCGATGTGGTTTACGTATTTTGCTCCTTCGCTCCGCGAAGATATGATGAATACGGATTTCTGCTACAAAGCGACCGGCATTGACTGGATGTATGTATACCCGATCTATATGACGAGTTACATCGACGGCGACGGCAAAGAATACATTGAAGTTCTTCTTGTCTGCAACCCCGATGCCGACAACGAGATCCTTTATCATTTTGAT
>JAFZKM010000134.1 GCA_017553665.1 Lachnospiraceae bacterium | reverse complement strand
GGCGGCGGAGCTAAGAGCCCGCTCTGGAAGAAGATAATCGCGAATGTCATGAACCTTAAGGTTGATGTGATCGAGTCCGAGGAAGGCCCCGGCTACGGCGGAGCGATCCTTGCGGCTGTAGCGTGCGGAGAGTACGCGTCCGTTGAGGAGGCAGCTTCGAAGCTAGTAAAGGTCATCGATACCGTTGAGCCCGATCCCGCGATCGCCGCGAGATATGAGGAGCAGTACCGCAAGTTCGTGAAGATGTATCCCGCTCTTAAGGATATCTATTCAGAGATCTGATATAGGGCCGGAACAGAATAATTTTGAACAAAAACGCAATAATCTTTACTGTATGATTTTGACCGTCCGTATGATAGAATTAATGCGTACGGCGGCCTGCTACCGTTGTTAATGACTGCCATGGGGGCAGCGTTATAAAAACTATTAAAGGAGAGCATGAAATGATCGATCTTGAGAAAGTAAAAAACATTCCGGACGTGAAGCTCGGAATCATTGCCGTCAGCCGTGACTGTTTCCCTATCAAGCTGTCGGAAAAGCGCCGCGCCGCTATTAAGAAGGCGTATAAGGGTGACCTCTATGAGTGTCCCGTAACCGTTGAGAACGAAGCGGATTATCTGAAGGCTGTAGCTGACGTTAATAAGGCCGGCTGCAACGCGCTCGTTGTTTTCCTCGGAAATTTCGGACCCGAGACTCCCGAAACACTTATCGCGAAGAGCTTTGACGGCCCCGTTATGTTTGTTGCCGCTGCAGAAGGCGACGGCGATCTGATCAACGGACGCGGCGATGCTTACTGCGGTATGCTCAATTGCTCATATAACCTCGGAATGCGCCATCTTCAGGGCTACATCCCCGAGTATCCCGTAGGAACCGCCAAGGATATCGCGAAGATGATCGCTGATTTCGTTCCCGTAGCCCGCGCGGTTATCGGTGTTAAGAACCTTAAGATCATTACCTTCGGTCCCAGACCTCAGGATTTCTTCGCATGCAACGCGCCCATCAAGGGTCTCTATGAGCTCGGCGTTGAGATCGAAGAGAACTCTGAGCTTGACCTCTATGTAAGCTTCAAGGCTCATGAGAACGATCCCAGAATCCCCGACGTATGCAAGCATATGGAGAAGGAAATGGGCAAGGGCAAGTTCTACAAGGAACTCAACGCGCGCATGGCTCAGTTCGAGCTTACGCTCCTTGACTGGGCAAACGCTCATAAGGGCGCTCGCAAGTATGTTGCTTTCGCTGACAAGTGCTGGCCCGCGTTCCCCGAGACCTTCGGATTTGAGCCCTGCTACGTAAATTCACGTCTTGCTTCGCGCGGTATCCCCGTTGCATGTGAGGTTGATATTTACGGCGCTCTTTCCGAGTATATCGGCGCATGCGTATCTTCGGACGCGGTTACTCTGCTCGATATCAACAACTCCGTTCCCGAGAAGCTTTATACCGAGAGCATCAAGCCCAAGTATAAAAAGTATGCGCTTACCGATACATTCATGGGCTTCCATTGCGGAAATACACCTTCCTGCAAGATGTGCGCAGACCGTGCGATCAAGTATCAGCTTATCCAGCACAGACTGCTTGAGCCCGCAGGCAGCGATCCCGATTTCACCCGCGGAACTCTTGAGGGCGACATCGCGGCCAGCGACATCACCTTCTACCGTCTGCAGTGCGACAGCGAGGGCAACCTTCGTTCGTACATCGCTGAGGGCGAGGTTCTGGATGTAAGGACCGGTTCATTCGGCGGCATCGGTATCTTCGCTATCAATGAGATGGGACGTTTCTACCGTCACGTTCTCGTTCAGAAGAGATATCCTCATCACGGAGCTGTTGCTTTCGGCCACTACGGAAAGGCACTCTTCGAAGTATTCAAGTTCCTGGGCGTAAAGGACATTGCTTACAACCAGCCCAAGAGCCTTCCTTATCCCACCGAGAATCCCTGGGCATAAATATTAAACCTGATCGCGGCGCCGGCTTATCCGGCGCCGTTTTTTGCATAGCTGCGGGGGTGACATAAACTGCATTAAGTGATATAATGTAATTTAACCCAACAGGTGTTAAATTTCGGGCGTCTTCTATTCTTATCGGCGGAGGAATCTTGAAGTAATGCACAGTATCGTTTATACCAATGACAACTGCATAGGCTGCAATAAATGCATTAACGTCTGCAGCGCGATCGGTGCCTGTATCTCTACGGAGAAAGAAGGCAAAGCGAGGATCGAAGTAGACGGCACCAAGTGTGTTGCGTGCGGCAGCTGTATGGACGTGTGCGTACACGGCGCGCGTGAGTATGAGGACGATACCGACCGTTTCTTTGAGGATCTTGAAAAAGGAGAGCAGATCTCGCTGCTTCTCGCGCCCGCGTTTAAGGCGAACTATCCTGATGAGTACGATGCTGTTCTGGGCGGTCTCAAAAAGCTCGGAGTAAACAGGATCATCAGCGTCGCGTTCGGCGCGGACATTACTACCTGGGGTTACCTGAATTACATTAAACAGAACGATTTCTACGGAGGCATTTCACAGCCCTGTCCCGCGGTTGTCGCTTATCTCGAAAGATATCT
>JAFZKM010000133.1 GCA_017553665.1 Lachnospiraceae bacterium | reverse complement strand
TTAGTGGCGCTGCGTCCGTAATCGGAGCGAGAGCGTGTCTCCGGAAGTTTTACTCGTTGCCGCCCACGCGTCAATTGGCAGGTTACCCAAGCGAATACACACGGAGATTGGCGTACTCCCCGATCATCGGTGCCAGCTGCCTAAACCCTATGCGGCCGTCCCTCAGGAAGTCCCCATACGTTTCGCCGTCATCCTCGAAGGTGAATACCGTAAGTCCGTTGACCGCGAACGATACAAAGTCCTTCTTCTTGATCAGACTCAGGTGATAATCCCGGCTGCAGTCCGCGACGTCCGGTATCGGATCGGCGCCCTGGCTTACGAGATAGAAGCCGTAACTCTTGCGGAGGTTGCAGGTGTGGAATGCCCTCTCATCGGGCTCTTTGCGCCTGAAATAGGACACATGGAACGCATTGATGTCGCCGTGGTGGTAGAGCGGGTATTCGCCGGTACGTTTCGCGATCGAAGGATCGAAGATGTCTTTGCCGTTGATCCCCTTCGCCGCGAAGAACAGTATCGCGAGCCCGGGCTCCTTAAGCGGTCTGAAATCCCATTCGATACGGATATTGTCGGGAAAATTTTCATCGCACCAGAGCACGTAATTGGCCTTCTGCCCGGCTTCGGCCGAGATCGCGTTCTCCATGCGCATGCGTCCGTCGGGGAAGGTGATATTCGCACTGCCCTCCAGAGTAAAATTCTTAATGTCCTCCTCGCACGCGAGGGAATTCTCATATATCAGCTTTTCCATGGTTCTCCTTATATTTCCCGGCGAGGCGTCCTGATCGGTGCCTCTGCCTGCTTTATGCCCTGAATTCTATCGTGCGGCTCTTTACGCCTTCGCTGCCGTCCGCAAATACCGCGCAGACATAGATCTCATAAACATCCGATGCGGGGATCGTAAACGGCATAACGGGCGACGTGGCCTTTTCCTCGGCGGTTACCTCACGCAGAGGGAAGAACTGGAAGTCCACAGAGCCCTTGCGGTAAACGCGGTATTTCACGGCATCCTTCACATCGTCGAAGATCAGAAGGAAGCTTGCCACATTGTTCTCGATATGGAGCTCCTGCATCGCGAAGCCGGTCGGTGAAGTGGAATCCGCAGGGACCGGGGCGCGGAAGGTCGCGGGTTTTTCGATTGGGAACTCGGTGTTGATGAGGCCTCTGATCGGGTCAAACTCGGGATTCGGAGATTCTTTGATTGCCTTTGCCACAAGTCCCGCGTAGATCGTAGCGCCGTATTCCTGAAGGTGGGTATTGTCCGAAACGCCGTTAGCGTAAGCGCTGTCGGGGTAAGCGTCGGGTGCGGCCCAGAGGTAGATCAGCTTCGATTCCTCGGGACCGATCATGTTGAGGTAATCAACCGAAAGCCTGCAAAGATCGATGACGGGAACATTCTCTTCCTCGCCAAGAGCCAGCATCACGTCGGCGTATTTGCCGAAGGAGGCTACGAAAGTGCCGTTTGAACCGTCACAGTTCCTGCGCGCGATAGGCGTTACGAGCACCGGAACGACCTTGCGGGCACGGCAGGAGCGGATGTATTTTTTTAGCCAGAATCCGAAATCGGCGGGGGCGACGTATCTGTTCGGGCGTACCGCGGTCGCGTCATTGTGGCCCCACTGGATAAAGCAGAAATCTCCGGGCGCCGTGCGGGAGAGCAGGCGGTCCCATTTACCCTCGTTGATGAAGGAACGGGCGCTTCTCGCGCCGATCGAGCGGTTCTCGATGTCGGCGTGGGGAGTCTCGTAAATATGGTTCTGAGGGTACATCAGATCGGGAGACATGAGCTCCTCGGTCAGATTGCCGTCATTGAAGAATCTGTAAAATACCTGGCCCCAGCCTGCCTGAGGATAGTGGAACTGGTCATAGGACTGGACGGTAGAATCCGATGCGAGGAACAGCGTGGGCTTTGCCTTGGGCTCTTTTGCGGGAAGATATTCGAAGGAAATATCGTTGATGATAAGCTCATTGACCACGGTATCTTCCTTAACCTTCGCGTCGGCCGGGACAAAGATCTGCAGCAGGACATTATCCTCAACAGAGCAGATCGGGAATGTAAAGCTGACATTAGAAGCGCATGCCGGAAGCACCTCGCCGTTGATCTTCAATATATCGTTCGCGAGACAGCTGACTTTCAGTTCGTTATCCGTGGGATTTGATACAGTGATGGTAAACTCTGCGTCGCGAATGCCGGTCGCAAAAGAGAATCCGGGGCCCTCAACATAAGCATAGATACCGAAGCCCGTGCTCTCGGTCTCTGTCCACATGCGGGAAGAGATGAGGATCCCGTCACTGTTTTTCAGACACGTGGGAGTGTCGGCTCCGCTGCCCGGAACGTCACTTTCGGAAACGGCCAAAGGGACACTTTGGCGGACTCTTTCATGATAAACGCCGTTCTGCCATCCTTCGGCCTCAGCAGGATATGAAATATCAAGAATATCGGCTTTTTCGTAAAACATATGGAACTACCATCCTTTTACTGTTATAATACTTCAACAGTGAGCATAACATTAACGAAATGCATTGAAAAGCGGTCCGGCGCAAAATTATTATTTGATATTTTTCGCCGCGCCATGATAATAATCCCGCGAACCCCGAAAGTGCGAGGGTTTGGGCGTACTGACGCCGCAGCGGAAGAAATATGAGGAGAGACCTTGATAATGGGTGGAAAGATATTTGACTATGACGGACCGGTGGTACGGGCCACGGAAAAAATGGGCCAGCTGATCCTGCTGAATATCCTTACGATACTCTGCAGCCTGCCCGTGGTGACCTTCGGCGCGTCATTTGCTGCGCTCGACACCGTGGTGCTGAAGATGTCGAAGGACGAGGAGAGTTATGTCGCGAAATCCTTCTTCAAAGCTTTCAGGGCGAACCTGAAGATCGGCATAATAAGCTCGTTGACCATCCTTTTGCTGCTGGCTCTCGGCTTTGCCGATTATTACGCGATGACTTTGGTGGAGGCCTGGTTCGTGGATATCTCGAGGATACTGCTGATCGTATTCGGGATCTTTTTCGCGATAACGGTCACGTTCCTGTTCCCGGTCATGGCCAAATTCGAAGCCGGTTTTATCGACACGGTCAAAAACGCGTTCAAATTCGCGGTCTCACATATTTTCAAGACCCTGCTGATGCTGATCCTGAACCTGATCCCGTGGGTCATCTGTTACTTTTTCAATTTCCTCGGACCGATCCTCTTTATCTTCGGGCTTTCGGTGCCCGCGTATCTGGGGACCGGGCTGTACAGAGAGGAATTCAGGAAGCTGGAGGAGGCTTATTATGCCGGGAAAGATATTTGATTTCGACGGTCCGGTGGCGGGCTTCATTTTCCTGGTCAGGGATCTCTTTCTGATCAATCTGCTGACTCTGGTCTTCATGCTGCCGGTATTTACAACAGGTCCCGCTTTGAAGGCGCTCGCGTTCACATGTCTGAAGATCGTGCGCAAAGAGGACGGCAATGTCTGCGCGACCTATATTAAGAATTTTAAGCTCAATTTCAAACAGAGCGTGGCTTTCGGCCTCGTATGCCTCGTGCTGTTCCTGATAATGGCGGGAGACATCGCGGCTCTCGTGATCTATTGGAAGACTTTTTCGATGCTTATGATCGTGCCGCTGATCATTGTTCTGTTCATGCTGTTCGCGACTCTGATCTACGCGATCCCGATGCAGGGAAGGTTCCTGAACCCTATCGGCGCAACTTTCAGGAACGCTTTCTGGGCGGCGCTGTATAAGTTCCCGAAGACCGTGGTAATGGTGCTCGCGTTCCTTATCCTGCCTTGCCTGTATTATCTGGTTTCGGGGAATTTCTTCCCGCTGCTCATAATGTTCGGTCTTTCGCTGCCCGCGTATCTGAACGCAGTGATCTATGAGCCTTTCTTTAAGGAGACCGAGGATCGGATCCAGGCCCGGCAGCGTGCCGAAAGCGGAGGAGCTGAGCCCGCTGCGGACGAAGATGCCGCGGAGGAGAAGGCTGATATCTGAGTCTACAGCCTTCTGTCATTCATCCTGTAGCGGAGCCTGTATGCGTCGGGAGTTATACCGTATTCCTGCTTGAAGATGTTCTGGAAATATGAGCGGCTCTGGTAGCCGAGATCCTTCGCGAGATCGGTCACGGTACCCGTATAGCCGGTACGGAGCAGGAAAACAGCCCTGTCGAGGCGTTTCTGCTTCAGATAATCCGAAAAATTAACCTCATATTGCGTCTTAAAAAGCCTGCTGATGTATTCCTGCGTGAGTCCGAAATGAGAGGACAGCGTGGTCAGGGATACGGAATGCAGGTTTTCGTCTATGTAACGTATGATATCCTCCATGTGCCTGCGCTTGCGCTCTGAGATCGCAATGTCGGCGTAGCCCGAGGCGTATTCACGCAGGGACGAGATCGCGGTCCTTATAAAGCCCGCGGCTCCGTTTGAATAGGTCAGAAGGTCGTACATCGTCATCTCGGTGAAGCTGCAGCGGTGCTCCCTTTCCTTGAAAAAGAGCTGCAAAACGCCGAATACCGTATGAAGCTGGGCATTCATCGAAGCGATCGAGAAAGCGTTCGCCTCACTGTACTGGGCCAGATACGGACGGGAAAGGTCGGTAAGTATCTCCTCACAGGCGTCGTAGTCACGTGTCTTAAGCAGCGTCGCGAGCCTGTTCGCGTTCGGGATCGGAGCGGAGACGGTAAGTTCATCGCTCAGATGCATGAAAGCGGACGTTACGGTCCTGGTCCTGCCCCAGAAAAGCCCGTATTCGGTTTGTCCGAGCATATAGAACAACTCGTCGAAGAGCGCGTTGTGGTCGGAGAAGGCTTCGGAATAGTATACGCAGATGCGCTCTGATGTGTCGATATTGCATATAACCTGCCTGAACTGGCCCGCGAACGCGCGGATACTGTATATCTCACGTGTATAATTGAGAATGCAGTAGATGATCGGGCCTCTCATGTCGATGCAGTATCTCTGGTTCGAGGCATCGAGCTGGCGCTTGCAGACGAGGAGATAGTCCTCGGTCATTGCGGCTTTCTTTTTCTCGGAAGACAGAGTCTTTTTTTCTACCACGATGACGCAAAAATCCTTCTTTTCGGCACTGTCAAAAAACTCATTCAGCTCTCTCAGATCCATGTCAAAAATTTCCTTTCAAAAATTGACTAAAAATCAAGAAATAATACATAACACAAAATAACATACAAATTTCGACCCTAAATAAGAAAATGAGCATTCATGTAATTTAAAATATAGCACAAATGTCAAGAAAAAAGAATTGTGCAAAATGCCTAAACGTAGGAAAATTAGGATAGTGATTTTGCGATAAAATCTACAAATACGTTTTTTAACATTTTTGATTCGGAGGAACCCCATGGTCAGAAGATGGGAATTCACAAGAGCCATATCGCTCATTTTGGTCATATGCATGTTCACCTGTACGGTGGCACCCTATACCCGGGTGTTCGCTGAGTCGGGCGCAAAGCTTAAAGATAAATATGTGGGATTCGAAGGAATTCCGGTTGAGTGGAAGTACGGAGCCGGTGAGGATGTATTCAGCTACAAGGATACGATGAAAAACCTGAACGCTTCCTGCTATGAAGGCGAGCCGATCACGGCAGGCTCCGCATCGATCGTTGATGAGAACGGAGTGGCCTCGGTTGTTTCCTTTGAAGGAAGAGACGCATTCTTCTCATCGGGGAAGAGCGAGTACTGCGAGTTCGATCTGACGGTGCCCGAGGACGCGCTTTACAGGCTTGAGTTCGATTATTATCTTGATACGAGCGTTTCGGATGCCGCAAAGCGTGCTCTGTATATTGACGGGAAATATCCCTTCACAGAAGCAGGCGACATTGTTTTCAACCGCTTTTTCAGAGATGCGGGCGAACCGATCTTAAACAGCATCGGGGATGAGACGAGACCGAAGCAGGTTTCGATAGACGGCTGGAGGACGGCAGGTCTTAACGACAGTTCGGGCATCACATCGGAAGAGTTCAATGTATATCTGGCAAAGGGCTCTCATAAGGTAAGGCTCGTAACGATGAAGACCGGCATGTATATTGCCGAGGTCAGGGCCTGCGCTCCCATACAGGTAAAGTCTTACGCGGAAGTGCTCGCTGATTATAAGGCAGCAGGATATACCGCGGCAAAGGCAGAGACGATCAATTTCCAGGCGGAGCTTACCACGGTCGAGAAGAACGATCCGACCTTAAGACGTGAGAACGACGGCGATCCCCTCGTGGTTCCGGCATCGGACACCTCGAGAAAGCTCAATGTAATGGGCGGTTACCGCTGGAGAACGGGCAACCAGAGCATCACATGGGAGTTTGAGGTTGCGGAGGACGGCCTGTACAAGATCGGACTTTACACAAAGCAGCAGTGGAACGACGGACTTCCTTCCTACAGGAAGATAGCGATAGACGGAGAGGTTCCTTTTGCGGAGCTCAACGAATACAAATTTGAATATGATACGACATGGAGGCTCAGGACCCTTTCCGGCGCAAACGGAGAGCCCTTCAGCTTCTACCTTACAAAGGGAACGCACAGACTCACGATGACGGTCAAGCTCGGAGATCTCGGTGAGATCCTGACATCCATTCAGGATGACATCATGATCC
>JAFZKM010000132.1 GCA_017553665.1 Lachnospiraceae bacterium | reverse complement strand
TTTGCGAAAAGTACGGGGTGAATAATGGGCAGACTGAGAGTGATAGGCGGCGGTGCCGCCGGAATGATGGCCGCCGCGGTCGCCGGAGCGGGCGGAATTGAGACCGTGCTGATCGAGAAGAACGAGAAGCTCGGGAAAAAGGTCTATATCACGGGAAAAGGCCGCTGCAATCTGACGAACGACTGCGATGTGCGCGATTTCCTTAAGAACGTGGTATCGAACGAGAAGTTCCTGTACAGCGCGCTGTACGGCTTTTCGCCGCAGGCGACGATCGATTATTTTGAGTCGATAGGCCTTAAGACCAAGATAGAGCGCGGCAACAGGGTATTCCCGGTGAGCGATCATTCATCCGACGTGAACAAATACCTCGAGAAGGCGATCAAATGGTCCGGAGCAAAGATAATGCTGAATACCGCGGTAAAAGAGATCGTGGCTGAGAACGGAGCGTTCAGGGGCGTTAAGCTCGCGAACGGCGAGTTCATGCCGGGAGACGCTTGCTTTATCGCGACAGGCGGCTTAAGCTATCCTTCGACCGGCTCGGACGGAGACGGATACAGATTCGCGAAGGAACTCGGACATAAGGTCACGAGGCTTCTGCCTTCGCTTGTATCGGTAAAGGTAAAGGAAGAGTGGGTAAAGCAGGTAGAGGGGCTTTCCCTGAAGAATGTGGTGCTGAGCGCCCGTTCAAACGGGAAATGCCTGTACAGCGACCTCGGCGAGATGCTGTTTACCCATAACGGGATCAGCGGTCCGCTGGTGCTCACACTTTCTTCGATGCTGGCAGATACGATATCTTCAGGGAATAAGGTTGAGCTGGAAATAGACCTGAAGCCCGGACTCGATCCCGCGCAGCTGGATGAGAGACTGATCAAGGATTTTAATGAGAATATCAACAAGCAATTCGCGAATTCACTCGGAAAGCTGCTTCCTTCGTCGCTGATACCCGTGATCGTAAGCCTTTCGGGTATACCTGCGGAGAAGCAGGTCAACCTGATCACCAAAGAAGAACGCGCGGCTTTCGCGGTACTGATAAAGGCACTCCCTCTGTCAGTGCTGAGACTCGGAGGCTACGATGAGGCCGTCGTGACCAAGGGCGGAGTCGATGTAAAGCAGATCAATCCTTCGACGATGGAATCGAAGCTCGTGAAAGGAGTCTATTTTATCGGCGAAGTGCTCGATGTAGACGCGTTTACGGGGGGATTTAACCTGCAGATCGCCTGGTCGACCGCGCATGCAGCCGCTGAGGCTGTCATGGAGGCTTTAAGCTGACCGCTTTACGTTTGGCGTATTTTGGGATATACTGATTCAAAACCGGAAAAGGAAGGCATCAAAATGAAGTACAATATCGCAATCGACGGTCCCGCGGGTGCGGGCAAGAGCACGATAGCAAAGAAACTCGCGGAGAAACTGGGCTTTGTCTATATCGATACCGGAGCCATGTACAGAGCTATGGCTTATTACTACATGAACAAAGGGATAGATATTGATGACAAGGAAGCTGTGATCGCGGAGTTCGACAATATTAATATCGAGCTTAAGTATATCGACGGCGTTCAGCATATCTATCTGAACAAAGACGATGTATCATCGCTTATAAGGACCGCTGAGGTAGGAGAGAACGCGTCAAAGGTTTCTGCGATAGCTGAGGTCAGGAAGAAGCTGGTCGCGCTCCAGCAGGAGATCGCGAGATCGATCAATGTTGTCATGGACGGCAGGGATATCGCTTCGGTCGTGCTTCCCGACGCCGATCTTAAGATATATCTGACCGCGAGCGTTGAGGTACGCGCGCAGCGCAGATACAAGGAGAGGATAGAGAAGGGCGAAGAGGCCGATCTTGCCGCGATAGAGGAAGAGATCAGGCAGCGCGATTACCGCGATATGCACAGGGACGCTTCGCCGCTCGTATGCGTGCCCGAGGCAGTTGTTGTCGATACTTCCGATATGAGCATCGATGAGGTGCTTGAGCATATCATTTCGCTGACGGAATTTACCGAGTAAAAAGCCGCAGAGAGAAGGAGGCATTTCATATGCAGGTCCGAGTGGCCGAATCCGCCGGCTTCTGCTTCGGCGTGCAGCACGCCGTTGACAAGGTTTATGAAGAATTGAAAAAAGGCCGCCGGGTTTATACATTCGGCCCGATAATGCATAATGATACCGTTGTGGCCGAGCTTGAAGCCAAAGGCGTGAAGGTGATCGATAAGGTCGAAGACGCCGAACAGCTGAAAGACGCTTCGATCATTATCAGATCCCACGGAGTTCCGAGGGATGTGTTTCGGAAGCTTGACCGGCGCGATGAAGACGGGAATCCTATAAATCATGTAATCGACGCGACATGCGCTTTTGTGAAGAAGATACACAGGACCGTCGAGGAATATTCGAAAAAAGGTTATCATATCGTGATAGCAGGTGACCCCGGACATCCTGAAATACAGGGCATTTGCGGCTGGTGCTGCGGACCTTTTACAGTGATAGATTCGGAGGATGACGCGCGCAATATCGGTCTCCCTCACGATACGGGAATTTGCGTTGTTTCCCAAACTACTTATAATTTCAATAAATTTGAAGTATTAGTTGAAATTTTAAAAAAAATAGGATATAGTATAAATGTTGTGAACACGATTTGCAACGCGACCGAGAAAAGACAGCGTGAAACGCTCGAGCTTGCCAGGAGTTCGGACGCCATGATCGTTATCGGAAGTAAGAACAGTTCAAATACGCGCAAGCTGTTCGAGATCTCATCTCGGGAATGTATTAATACTTACTACATACAGACACATGCAGACCTGGAATTATGTGACTTTAAATCTTTTCGTTGTGTAGGTATTACAGCAGGGGCATCCACAC
>JAFZKM010000014.1 GCA_017553665.1 Lachnospiraceae bacterium | reverse complement strand
GCTCGATGACCGTTGGCTCGGCATTCAGTTCGCGTTTCACGCTACTGCAACAGGCATATGTCACTGCCCAACACCTTCGGTTTTGGCAGTGACATACAGCCTGCTGCACCGTCTTCGCCGGGCTGAATGCTCTCTCTTATCGCACAAAAGGGTCCGCTCGAAAACAAGCGGACCCGAATAAACAGATATTCAAATCCTCTTATTGTTCGATCGCTCGCTCAACTTGGCACCTTCCGCGATACATCACCGCGGGGTTGTCGTGACTTCACAGAGTTTTTCCTCTCCGTCACTCTTAATAAGAGAAATTCACTATGACTACAATACTCCCAAACGTCGGAATTGTCAAGAAAAACGACTGACTTACCTTCCCTTTTTCCTGTTCTTTTCGACGTACATGGCCCTGTCGGCCGCCTCTATCACTTCGTTGAGCTCAAGAGCCGCATCCGGTGTCGAAACGGCATATCCGAAGCTCATCCCGATGTCATAGGGCAGGCGCTGAAGCTTTACGGCCTGCTCAAGACGTCTGTTTATCCCGTCTCTCACGCCGTTCAGGTATTCATCGTCGGTGTGACGCGACAGGATCAGGAACTCGTCTCCTCCGTATCTGGCCACAAAGTCCTCTTTGTCGGCCGCTTCGGTGACAGCGTTCGCAAGGTTGCAGATCGCGTTGTTTCCCGAAAGATGTCCGAAAGAATCGTTTATTATCTTGAGACCGTCCATGTCGATCATCACGACCGCGAAGCTTCCGTTCTCCACAAAGGAAGGCGCGAATCTGCTGAGTCCGTACCTGTTGTACAGATTCGTCATCTGATCGTGCATGTGCAGCTCTTCAAGCGCCTTCAGATTGCTGCGCAGGATCATCTGTCTGTGAAGATTCGCGATATTGTTGCCGAGACTCTCATGGCAGATGCGGTAATTGTATACGTTAATGGGCATAAGATCATTGTGGATGACCATATAGCCGAAATCCCTGCTCCTGTAATGGATCGGATAAAATGTCAGAATGTCGCCGGCATGAGCCTCTACCGGTATAATGCGGTCTATCGGGAATGTGGTCTCGCCCGCGAAGAGATCGCCGTCTGTGGTCCTGCCGGCCACAACTCTCATAACAGACTCGTACGGAGCGTCCTCAGAGGTCTTCTTATCCTCCCTGTCGCTCATGATATAATCGATGTCGCCCTCATTGATGCAGCAGTAATATGAGCCTATCCCCATACCTTTCATCATGCCGTCGATTCCGCTGCCGAACTGCCCGATCGTCTCCACCTGCTCGAGGATATCGCTCAGGGACATGGCGCTCTGTATCTGGCTGGCCGCCTCAACCTTGTTGAAAATGAGGTTCTGGTAAATGCCCGCGTTCTCATTTTCATAAGCTTCACCCGGAACACAGCCGCAACTTCTCCCGAAAACGGGCCTGCTCTTGTATACGGTCATGTCCGGAACCGTCTCCCCGGCGATCATGCGGATCAGCACATCACAGGAGATCCTCGCGGCGTCTTTGTCCCTGCGGTCAATACCCGTGATATCGGGTCTGAACACCATGCTGTTGTTGCTGTAGTTAAGTGAGCATATCTTAATATCGTCGGGAACCTTTATCCCCCTGCTCTCCAGCTCCAGCGTCAGTCCGAGGGCTGACACATCATGCACGCAGTTCACGGCATCGGCGTCTCTCATGACTCCGAGCTTATCGTATTTGCCGTAAATCTTTCTGCAGATCTGTATGCCGACCATGCTGTTAAGCACCCTGCGCTCATCGTACGGGAACCCGTATTTGGAGAGAACCTCTTCATAGGTAGCCCGCGCGATATCGGAAATGCGCCTGTTGCCCTCGTTGAGGACCAGATTTATATTCCTGCAGTTATGCTTCTCTACGAGATGCTCCATGAGCTCACGGACAGCATCCCGCGTATCGAGATGAACCGCCGGAACACCGGGAACATCGATATTGACCGTAACTGCCGGCACTCCCTTTTTCCTGAGTTTATCCGCGAGGCTCCCTGCCAGCGCGTTGCTGCCGATATTGGCCTCGATCAGGCATCCGTCCAGCTCCATATGGTCGAGAAGACTGTAGATCGCAGGCTCACCGTGCACATATTCTTTTTCTTTTCCGTTGATGTAGACGCCGTAGTTGGTAAGCACGTAAAGAATATAGTTTCCGCGCTTTTTCAGCTCCGAGTAAGTTGAAGTGACAATGTTGCGGTGTCTCTCATTATTCGACGCGCAAATGACCAGCGCGATCTTCTTGGGCTGTTTTTCTTCGTCTTTGTTCATAGGCTGCTTCCTCATCAGGAAAACTGTTTCAAAATGTCATTCCGAAACTATGTAAAGGCTCTCCTCGGAACCTGTATGGAAACGTACCACTTCCGTACTGCCGTCGGCCTTTACGAGCGTCGCGGTCAGGATGTCGTCATTGTAAAAGCCTTTATCGTACGAAAGACTCTCGATCCATCCGTCACGGCAGAAGAATCCGTCGGTGGTCACGATCTGATCATCCGGACCGGCGTT
>JAFZKM010000131.1 GCA_017553665.1 Lachnospiraceae bacterium | reverse complement strand
GTATAATGCGAAGTCCGTTAAGCGATGGCAGACCCTCGGGCAGCATGTACAGACGCTCTTCCCTGACGGTAAGATTCTGCGCGGGTATCTCAAAGCCGATCGTCTCCAGGAAATCAAAGGCCTCAGCCGAAATGCCCTTATATGCTTTACGGGTCCTTTCATCATAATGATTCGGGCGTATCTTCCGGGCCGCGTCAGCATCCGGCGATAAGACATCATCCGCCGATGAAACAGCCGCTTCGCTGCCGCCCTTTTTCCTCAGCAGAGCGACAAAATGTCCTTCACCCTTTATCTTATGGGGATAGAGCCTTAACGCGCCGCGTATCTCTTCCGGTCCGTCCACAAGTTCCGGTCTTGCGTGAACAAAGCCTTCAAAGCCCGGTGCCGTGATATCGGCGGTCGGAAGGACCTCCATGTCGGGGAATTCCTCAAGCAGCCACTTCAGGGTGCCCTCGTCCTCCTCGGTCGAGAAGGTACAGGTCGAATAGATCATGTATCCTCCCGGGCGCAGCATGTTTATCGCGCTCGGAAGTATCTGTCTCTGAAGCTTCGCGTAATAGCCCGTGCCGTACTGCTCCCAGTTTTTGATTATCGCGTGGGACTTTCGGAACATTCCCTCGCCCGAGCATGGCGCGTCCACAAGGATCTTGTCAAAATACCCTGCGAAGCTTCCTTCGAGCTTCGCGGGCGCTTCGCTGATGACCACCGCGTTGCGGATGCCGAACAGCTCCACGTTCTTTAAGAGCGCCTTCGCGCGTGAATTGCTGATATCATTGCACACGAGCACTCCGCGTCCCTTAAGCTTCGCTCCGAGCTCAGTGGTCTTGCCTCCGGGCGCCGCGCACAGGTCGAGCACGCGGTCTCCGGGCTTTACGGGAAGGAGCGACGCGGGCGTCATCGCGCTCGGCTCCTGTATGTAATAAAGACCCGCGTAATAATACGGATGCTTCGAAGCCCTGTCGCTCTCGTCGTAGTAAAATCCGTTCTTTATCCAGGGTACCGGAGTGATCTCGACCGGCGAGATCTCCCTGAAGCGTTCGGGCGCCGCCTTCAGCGTATTGACCCTTATACCCGCGTTATGCTTCTCATTATAACAATCGAGGAAGCTGTCAAGCTCATCGCCCAACAGCTCCTTCATCTTTATCTTAAAATTCTCGGGAATAAAATCCATTGTTTTACCTCAGCGACTGTGCTCTGTAACCCTCCGAAATGATATCAAGCTCCTTCGCGAAATGCTGCAGCGTCTCGAGATCCTCGCTCTCGTAGATCCTGAAGAACTCGTCCTGTATCTTGATGATCTCGCGCTTGTTCGCGACCTTGTACAGGTTCTGGATATTGGTCAGGATATCCGCGACAACATTTGATTTGATCGTAAATGAATTCTGCGCGTCCATGATCTCGCTTCGCACAAGGCTCATCTCGCGGTCCAGCACGACTATCGCCTCACTGGCCTTCAAGAGTCTCTGGCGCAGCGTCTCGGGCATGTTCTGACGGTACTTGTACTGAAGCGAATGCTCTACCGTCGCCCAGAAATTCATCGCGAGCGTTCTGATCTGTATCTCGGCGAAAATGTCCTTGGGCCCGTGGATCGTCTCTACCCTGTACTTGATGACCATGTGGTAGCTGCGGTAGCCCGAAGGCTTTGTGTCCTTGATGTAGTCGAGCTCCTCGACCACCTTCATGTCCGTCCTCTTGCGGATCAGCTCAACGACCTTGTAAATATCCTCGATGAACTGGCAGATGATCCTTATTCCGGCAATATCATCGATCTCGGCCTCGAAATCGTCCAGCGAGATATGCTTCTTCTGAACCTTCTCGAGGATCGACGAAATAGTCTTTACCCTGCCGTCCACCTGCTCTATCGGCGAGTAAAGCCCCGCCTTTTTGTAAGAGTTCTGGACATGCTCAAACTTTACCTTGAGCTCATCCACTGCCAGCGCGTAGGGCTCAAGTATTTCTCTCCAAAGTTGTATCTCCATAAGTTCCTTTCGCCCCGCCTTCTCCATACGGAGCAAATATAATAGTGATCAGTCTGTCTGCGGACCGTAAATAAACTCCAGAAGCGCTTTTGAATTGGCTTCAAGGTCGATCTTCGTTACGATCATCTCACGCAGCAGAGCCTCGGAAAACGTACCGCTCACGGGGATCCGGTAGTTCTGGATGCCGGAGTTCATTCCAACCTCCGTAAGCATTCCGACATACTTCTCGATATCCTCGGCCGTCAGATCGGTCGTTACGTACTGAAGGCATCTGTTCGCGAGTCCGAGCAGCTCAAAATAATTCTTATCGGTAAGCGTCGAGTAAATCTTGTTCAGGATCGCGCGCTGTCTGCTCGTGCGTCCGAAATCGCTGAACTCACCCGATGCGGTTCCGACGTTCCTGATCCTGCAGTATCCGAGCACCTGATTGCCGTTCAGATGATTGGCTCCGACGCGGACATTGCGGTATTCGGGCTTTGAAATATAGTTCGTGGTATTGAGATAATCGGCTTCCTGCGCGGTAAGCGTCACATCGACTCCTCCGAGCGCATCGACGATCTGCTCGAAATTATCGAAGTTTACGAGCATGTAGCTGTCGATCTCAATTCCGAGATTCGTTCTCAGGGTATCGTAAAGCAGTGACACGCCGCCGATCGTATACGCGACGTTGATCCTGTTGTCAATATGGCCGGGGATGGCCACAAGACAATCGCGCATGATCGAGGTCAGCTTTATCGACTTCTGCTTTCTGTTTATCGACGCGATCATCAGCAGGTCGCTGCGTCCGCGCGACGAGCCTCCGCCGATGTTCTCCTCGCCTATCAGCAGGATATTGTAAACATCCTTAAGGACCGCGTTTTCGGGATTTTCGTCGCCCTCAACGGGAATCTCCGTAGGGCTGATGTCGGGGGTAACAACGGTATGGTCGCCGTTCACGACCTCGATATCGCTCTTGTCGGGTTCGAGCGGAAGATCCGACTCGTCCGGCACATCAGTCTCATCGACAGGCTGTACGGGCGCGTAAGTGATCTTATCCGCAGCGTATTTGCTGCCCCACTTTACCAGAAGTCCCTTGCCGGGACCCGAGGTCATGATCCAGATGAGCATGATCACGAGCACGAGCGTTACGCCGGCCACCATGTATCCCCACCAGGGAATACGCGCAAAGAAACCTGCGATGCCGCCTTTTCTTTCGGGTTCATCTTCGTCCCCGCCGCCGTCTCCGGTTGTTTCCGGGACATCCTGCGGTTCCGAAGCCGATATATCGGGCATCATGATCAGGGAATTCTCTATTTCCGAATTTACCTGCTGAACGATGGAATCACCGATGGCTTCGACCATCTCCATGTCGGCTTCCTCGTTTTCCATTTCAGCGAGATCTTCCGCGAAATCGTCGATCTCTTCTTCCGGTTCCGGGGTCTGTTCCGGCTCAGCCGGTGCGGGGATATCTTCCGGACCTTCTTCGCTTTCTGAGCTTTCTTCGCTTTCGGCCTCAGGTGCCGCCTCCGCCGACGTATCGCTCACCGGTGCAGTGAAATCCCCGGACTCACTGCCGTATATCTTTATATCGTTTTCTTCTTCCTCCGGTATCCTGTCGGGTTTTATCTCGATCAGTTCATCGGGGTTATTGGTCTGATCCATCAATTTCCCTCCGTATGAGCGGCCGGTCAGGGCTCCTCCGGATCCAGGAAAATGAACCGGTGGAGAGCCTTGATATTATCCTGCAGCTGCTCCTCGCTCATCACGAGCGTCCAGGTGACATACTTTGAGCCGTTGTAGATACCGGCTTCTCCGCTGTCAGAGAAAGTCTCTCCGTAAGGAACCCTGAATGACTTCGTGGTGTAAATGCCGTTGTTGACGATCATCGTCAAAGCATCCTGTATCTGCTTTTCGGTCAGGTTGGTGTTCACATATCCCAGGAGATCCTTTGTCAGCGAGAACAGATCGGTAAGCTTCGTCGACTTGTATTTGTTGATGATCGCAGTGATCACGCGGCGCTGTCTGACTGTTCTTCCGTAATCGTTGTTCGAGCCTCCGAGCGTTTCTTCCTTACGAACGCGCACATAGCCCATTACCTGGTTTCCGTTCAGATGGTTCCAGCCCGGAACTACGTTTCTGTATTCCGGATTGCTGATGTAAT
>JAFZKM010000130.1 GCA_017553665.1 Lachnospiraceae bacterium | reverse complement strand
AATACGGACCAGATAGGCAAATACTGCATCGACGCCCTGACGGAGTATTACGAGATCGGCAATACCAGCCAGTATTTTACCGCGGACAGCTATGTGATCAATAAGCTGAACGTCGCTAAATACAGGAAGGGGGAGACCGATGATTGAGAAATTCAGGAATCTGCCCCTGCGCATAAAGATGACGGGCATTTCGCTCGCCGTAAACATGCTGGTATTCATTATCAATATCGTGCTCCTGCTCGCGATGAACAGGATGTCGGACACGATCGATACCGTATATAAGGCCAATCTTCAGCTGAATGAGATATCGACGGCCATCAGGCACGTACAGGACAGCATGACCGAATATCTGGACACGAAGACCAGTGATTCGCTTGAGGATTACTACCGCAGCGCCCAGGAGTTCTCGGAGCTGACGGATGTTCTGGGCACTGAGATCACCGAGAGTAAGCTCGGCAGGATGGAGCGCTCGGTAAAGAACATGTCCGCCGCGTACCTGGAGGAGGTCGGACAGACCATTGACGCGAAGCGAGGCAGAAACGTAGAGAAATACAGGAGCCGCTACGAGGAAGCCACGAAGCTCTACGGCTACATCAACAATTACATATACAGCCTGAACAATGAGCGTTTCAAGGACAACACCGAGAGCTACAGAGCGATGCTTGCCTCGTTCAGACGCTTCGAGCTGTTCGGCAACGTGATCATGGGAGTCGTGATCATTACGACCGCGCTGCTGATCCTTAATCTTACCTCGAACCTTATCAGGCCGTTAAGGTCCCTGGCCGGCATGGCGGATGAGGTCGCTAAGGGTAATTTCGAGATCTCCACGGTCCCGGCGGAGTCTTCGGATGAGATCGGCGTCGTGACCAAGGCCTTCAACAAGATGGTCGTGAGCATACAGGAATACATCGAGAAAATGCGGCAGAGCGCCGAGACCGAGCGTCTGCTGAAGGAAAAAGAGCTGATGATGGAGACTCACTTAAAGGACGCGCAGCTCAAATACCTGCAGGCGCAGATCAACCCGCATTTCCTGTTCAATACGCTGAACGCGGGCGCGCAGCTCGCGATGATGGAAGGCGCGGACCGCACCTACGAGTATGTTCAGGTCATGTCGGAGTTCTTCAGGTACAATGTCAAGAAGGGCAGCAGGAACGTTACGATAGGCGAGGAGCTCGAGCTCGTCGACAATTACATTTATATCCTGAACGTGCGCTTCTCGGGTGACATTCATTATGAAAAGGAAGTCGATCCCGCGCTGATCGACGTTGAGATGCCGAGCATGATCCTGCAGCCGATCGTCGAGAACTGCGTAAATCACGGTATCCGCGAGATGATGGGCGAAGGAAAGATCAAAATGAGCGTGTATCAGCTTGATGACACGGCCTGCATCAGGATCGAGGACAACGGAGCCGGCATGGACGAGGATACGATCGACAGGCTCAGGAACGGACGCCCCGTATCCGATACGAAGAAGGATTCGAACGGCATCGGAATGGACAATGTTTACGCGCGCCTGAAGCTTTTCTGCGGAACCGACGACTGCTTCTCGATAGAGAGCGACGGCCCCGGCAAGGGCTCGAGATTCACCATTTATCTGGACATAAGGAGATCTGATGTATAAGATAATGCTTGCTGATGACGAAGGCATCGTCATCGACTCACTGAAGTTCATAATACAGAAGGAATTCGGCGATGAATGTGAGGTCGAGTTCGCGAAGACCGGACGCAATGTTATTGAGCTCGCGGAAACCTTCCGCCCGGACATTGCCGTAATGGACATACAGATGCCCGGTATCAACGGCATTGACGCGATGCGCGAGATCAGGCAGAACAACGAGAAGGTCGTATTTATCGTCATGTCCGCGTACGACAAGTTCGACTACGCGAAGGAAGCGATGAAGCTCGGCGCCATAGAGTACATCACGAAGCCCATGGAGAGGAACAGGATCGTTTCGGCGCTGAAAAAGGCGATGGTCATGGTCTCGGAGGAAAAGGACCGCCGCTCGAACGACCTGCTGATCAGGGAAAAGCTCGAGACCGTTGTGCCGATCCTCGAGAACGGCCTGATCTACAATATCCTGTTCCATGAGTACTTTGACGAGGATATCGACAATTACAAGACCATGCTCGGGATACGTTCCGAGAACGCGTATATGATGGTGCTCGTATCGGGCGACGCGAAGGAAGGCAACCACATGACGAACGCCCTGGGATCGAGCGTAAAGCTGCAGCAGAACTACAGGGAGATCAGGGAATACATAAAGCTCTATTTCAACGGCATAGTGGGTTCGGTAATGAGCAACAAGATCGCGGTGCTCGTGCCCTGCGATTACGAAGAGATGGATTACGCGGAGCGCGTGAGAGTCATCACGAATGCCAGGGAAATGATCCACAAGCTCAGTCACACCATGGACATCGCGTTCAGAGTCGGGATCGGAAAGGTAAACCGTCTCACGCGAATGGACAGTTCCTACCGCGACGCGATGAACGCGCTGCTGATCACTACAAATACCGTGGCGCATGCTGACGATCTGCCGATCGGCTGCGATTTCGAGGGAGAATACCCGATAGAGCTGGAGATCAGGCTCTTCGAGGAGGTATCAAAAGGGCGCACGGAGGCTGCGCTCAGCGCTGCCAGGGATTTCTTCGACTGGATCAAGACGAAGGACATCATGGACGTGAGACTGAAGCTCCTCGAGTTCGCCATGAGGGCCGAGGGCATTGCCTACGAGAACGGTCTAACCTATAAGATAGAGGACAGGCGTGATTATCTGCCGACAGTGATGCAGGCGAACGACGCCGAGAGCCTCTAGGAGTGGTTCAGGGACAGGATAATCTTCTCGGCATCGAGCATTTCCGAGAAGAAGACCGAGAGCACGAACGATGTGGTCGAGGCTTCAAAGGCCTATATCGAGGCGAATTACACGAAGAATATCACTCTCGACGACCTTTCGATGGCGGTCAATATCAGTTCGTATTATCTGAGCCGCATTTTCAAGGAGAATACGGGAGAGAATTTCATCGATTATCTGACAAGGCTGCGCATAGAGCGCGCGAAAGAGCTGCTTGCGACGACACAGTATTCGATGAAGGAGATCGGCGTGATGTCGGGGTATTCCGATCCCAATTATTTCAGCAAATCATTTAAGAAGAACGTGGGTGTGACTCCCACCGAATACAGAGAGGGCAAGTAACGGAGGGAGAAAAGTGAAGAGATTTACGGCATTGGCTCTGATCGTGATCATGCTGCTTACGGTCCCGGGCTGCAAGACCGGAGAGAATCCGGTGGAAAAGAACCCGGGCGGGGAGGATGACAGGATACAGATCGCGATGAGCTTTGACTCGTTCGTAATTGAGCGCTGGCAGCGCGACAGGGACGTTTTCGTATCCACCGCCAAGGAACTCGGCGCGACGGTGAACGTTCAGAACGCGAACGGAGATGTTGAGAAGCAGAAGGAGCAGATCGAATACTTTATAAAGAAGGGCGTGGACGTCATCGTGATAGTCTGCATCGACTCGGATTCGCTCAAATCCACGGTGCAGAAGGCCAAGGACGAAGGGATAAAGATCATTGCCTATGACAGACTTGTCACGAATTCCAACGCGGACCTGTACATTACCTTTGACAATGAGATGGTAGGCACGATGATGGCCGAGGCGCTCGCAGCGAACGGAGCGGCCGGCGGCAAGGTGCTGATGCTCGAGGGTTCGCCTCTCGACAATAACGTTCCCGCTGTCGAGAAAGGTTTCAAAGCGGTCTGCGAGACCGAGAACATGCAGGTCGCGGATTCGATCTTCTGTGACGGCTGGAGGGCGGAGATCGCGGGCGATTACATTTACGAGCATGAGGATATCGTAAAGAGTGTCGACGGTATCATGTGCGGCAACGATAATCTCGCGGGCCAGGTCATCAGGGCCCTTTCCGAGAAAAGGCTCGCGGGCGATATCCCCGTCGTGGGGCAGGATGCCGATCTGGAGGCCTGCCAGAGGATAGTCGAGGGTACGCAGACGATGACCGTTTACAAGCCCGTGGAGAAGCTGGCGAAGAGAGCTGCGGAATGCGCGATCGCGCTGGCCAGGGGCGAGAGCTTCTACGCCGAGGATGTTTCGACGATAAACGACGGAACCTATGATATCAGGTATATAGGCCTTACTCCGATAGCCGTTACGATAGAAAACCTTGACGAGGTGATCATCGGCAGCGGATTCCATCTGAAGGAAGATGTATACTTAAATGTGCCCGGAGTGTCTGAAGATGAAGGCACGGGCGAAGGCGCGGAGAACGGACCGGAGGAATGATATAGTAAATTTTTGCTGCGGAACGCGGTGCATGACAAAAATGTGCACTGCGTTTCTTTTTTTGTAGATTAAGAACTTAAAAATATCAAGATTCGTAAAAATTAATTCCCAACATACCTGTGTTATGATCATATTGCAACAGCAAACACCACTTATTAGGAGGGCATTTTATGAAAAAAAGAATTATCAGTATCCTGATCGTGTGCGTTCTTGCACTCAGCGTTTTCTCTGGATGTAAGAAGAGCAGCGGCGGAACCAAGGTTGGCGTTTCGATGCCTACAAAGGATCTGCAGAGATGGAACCAGGACGGCGAGAACATGAAGAAGAAGCTTGAAGAAGCCGGCTACGTTGTAGACCTTCAGTACGCTTCGAACCAGGTTGAGACCCAGGTTTCACAGATCGAGAACATGATCAGCTCAGGCTGCAAGGTTCTGGTTATCGCTTCGATCGAAGGCGATTCACTCGGAACAGTTCTTGCGCAGGCTAAGGAAAAAGGCATCAAGGTTATCGCTTATGACCGCCTCATCATGAACTCCGACGCAGTTACCTACTACGCTACATTCGATAACTACATGGTAGGAACCAAGCAGGGCGAGTACATCGAGTCACAGTTAAACCTTAAGAGCGGCGCAGGCCCCTTCAATATCGAGCTCATCACAGGTGACCCCGGCGACAACAACGCAAGATTCTTCTACCAGGGCGCTATGGACGTACTTGACAAGTACATCGACAACGGACAGCTCGTTATCAAGTCCGGCCAGAGAGATTTCGATACCGTTGCTACACAGATGTGGTCAACAGAGAACGCTCAGAACAGATTCGACGCTATCATTTCCGCTAACTATGCAGACGGAACCCAGCTCGACGCTGTTATGGCTTCGAACGATTCAACCGCTATGGGCGTTACAAACTCCCTCGAGGCTAACTACGCAAGCAATCACAGCAACTGGCCCATCATCACCGGTCAGGACTGCGATAAGGCTAACGTTAAGAACATGATCGCAGGCAAGCAGTCGATGTCCATCTTCAAGGATACCCGTGATCTTGCAGCTAAGACCGTAGAGATGGTTGACGCTATCATGCAGGGCAAGGAAGCTCCCGTTAACGATACCAAGACCTACAACAACGGAACAGGCATCATCCCTTCATACCTTTGCGAGCCCGTATTCGCTGATGTAAACAACTACAAGAAGCTGCTCATCGATTCAGGCTACTACACAGAGGCTGATCTCCAGTAATGAATTTATAATGACTGAAGCACAGGCGGGCTTTGTCCCGCCTGTTACTTCTGAAAAGCTATGAAAAGAAAGGGAGGATTAAAATTGGCTAAGATATTGCTTGAAATGAAAGATATAACCAAAACCTTCCCCGGTGTAAAAGCACTCAGCAACGTTAATCTGCAGGTGGAAGAAGGCGAGATCCACGCCCTGGTAGGCGAGAACGGCGCCGGCAAATCCACATTGATGAATGTCTTAAGCGGAATCTATCCTTACGGAACATATGAGGGGGACATCGTCTACGACGGCGAGGTTTGTAAGTTTAATAAGATCAAGGACAGCGAGGCAAAGGGAATAGTCATCATTCACCAGGAGTTGGCGCTGGTACCCTACATGACGATTGGCGAGAATATGTTCCTCGGCAATGAGCGCGGAAGCAAATTCCGCATTAATTGGAACGAAACTAACGAGCTTGCGGCGAAATACCTGAAAATGGTAGGCTTAAAAGAATCTCCGCAGGTTCTGATCAAAGATATAGGCGTGGGCAAGCAGCAGCTGGTAGAGATCGCGAAGGCGATGGCCAAGAACGCGCGTCTCCTGATCCTCGACGAGCCCACAGCGTCACTTAACGAAGAAGATTCGAGAGCGCTTCTCGATCTTCTGCTGAAATTCAAAAAAGAAGGTCTTACTTCGATCATCATTTCCCATAAACTTAACGAGGTATCGTATGTGGCGGATAAGATCACGGTCATCCGAGACGGCTGCACGATCGAGACTCTCGACAAGAATACCGATGATATCTCGGAGAGCCGCATAATCAAGGGCATGGTAGGACGTGAGATCGCCGACCGTTTCCCGAAGCGCGAAAAGCATATCGGAGATGTGAAGCTTGAGGTAAGAAACTGGACCGCGTATCATCCGATCTATTCCGAGCGCAAGGTTGTGGACAATGTCAACTTTAACGTGCGCAAGGGCGAGATCGTAGGTATATCGGGACTTATGGGCGCCGGACGTACCGAGCTTGCGATGAGCATTTTCGGAAAGAGTTACGGCGACAAGATCTCGGGACAGGTCTTCATTGACGGAAAAGAAGTTCACATGAACAACGTCAAGGAAGCGATCGCCCACAAGCTGGCTTATGTAACCGAAGACAGAAAGGGCAACGGACTGATCCTTTCAAATACGATCAAGATCAATACCACACTCGCGAATCTGACCGGAGTGAGCACTCATTCCGTTATCGACAAGGACAGGGAGTACGCGGCCGCGGCGGAATACAAGCAGAAGCTCGCGATCAAGTGTCCTTCGGTCGAGCAGAACGTCGGCAATCTTTCAGGCGGAAACATGCAGAAGGTGCTTCTCGCGAAATGGATGTTCGCGACGCCCGATATACTGATCCTGGACGAGCCCACGAGAGGTATCGACGTAGGAGCGAAGTACGAGATCTACTGCATTATGAATCAGCTTGTTGCCGAGGGTAAATCGGTCATCATGATCTCTTCGGAGATGCCCGAGATACTCGGTATGTGCGACAGGATTTACGTAATGAACGAAGGCAGGATAGTCGGAGAACTTGATGCGTCCGAGGCTTCTCAGGAAGCGATCATGTCTCACATTATCAAAGCCGGTTAAGGAGTGAAAAATGACAAATTCAAAAATACTTGATTTTACAAAAAAATATACGATGATCATCGTACTTGTTCTGGTATTCGGACTGTTTGCCATTTTGACCGGAGGCAGCATCCTGCTCCCCGCAAACATTTCCAACATCATTTCCCAGAACGCTTACGTTTTCATCCTGGCAACCGGTATGCTGCTCTGTATCCTGACCGGCGGAAACATCGATCTTTCGGTCGGCTCGGTAGTATGCTTTGTAGGCGCGGTAGGAGCGAAGCTCATGGTTGAGCTCGGCGTTCCGATGATCCTCACGGTTCTCATCATGCTGGTCGTAGGTACCGCGATAGGCGCTTTCCAGGCATTCTGGATCGCTTATGTAAGAATCCCTCCGTTCATCGTAACGCTGGCAGGCATGCTTGCGTTCAGAGGACTGAGCAACGTAGTATTGAACGGTCTGACCGTTTCGATCAAGGACTGCACCTCCTTCGTAAACCTGTTCGGAGGCGGCGCGAACTGCTACATCCCCGATATATTCGGTTTTGAGGGCATCAACGGACTCTGCCTCATCGTAGGCATTGTTCTGGCACTGCTGTTTGTGGGACTCCAGTTCAAGAAGAGACTTACACAGATCAAGAAGGAATACGAAGTTGAATCCGCTGTTTCGTTCTGGGTAAAGACGGTGCTCATCGCTGTCGTGATCTTCGCGTTCGCGTTCAGGCTCGCGCAGCATAAGGGTATCCCGACCGTACTCATCTGGGTATTCCTCGTAGTCCTGATCTACGGCTACATTACATCGAACACCACCGTCGGCCGCGCGTTCTACGCTGTAGGCGGAAATGAGAAGGCTACAAAGCTTTCCGGTATCAACACAAATAAGGTTTACTTCCTTGCATACACCAACATGGGCCTGCTCGCGGCACTCGCGGGAATGGTTACGATCGCGCGTCTGACCTCGGCACAGCCGACTTACGGCCAGAACTACGAGATGGATGCCATCGGCTCCTGCTTCATCGGCGGTGCTTCGGCATACGGCGGAATCGGAACGGTTCCCGGCGTTATCATCGGCGCGGTTCTGATGGGCGTTATCAATATGGGTATGTCCCTGATGGGCGTAGACGCGAACCTGCAGAAGGTTGTAAAGGGCGTCGTTCTTCTTGCGGCGGTTATCTTCGACGTAGTTTCGAAGCGCGGCAAGTGGTTCGCAAAGGGCTGATTACTGTTTCTTCATAATTGTACGGGGGACCGGGTAAAACCGGTCTCTCGTATTTTTATGTCTCCCCAATAGTTGTGATTGCAGAAATCCGTGATTGCGGTATAATTCAATTAACGGGAGGACAAACCGATGAAAAACTGGAAAATCTGGCAGATAGTTCTTTTTATCGCAGTCTCAATATGCCTGAATGTTTGCGGGAAGCTGATCGCGGTCCGGCTCGAACTGCCGCTTTGGGCGGATTCGTTCGGAACGGCGCTCTGTGCTTATATCGCCGGACCGGTGTGCGGCGCGCTTGTAGGACTGACCGCAAATCTTGCCTACTGCGTGGTCAATCATCTTTCCGCGGCTTATTCCATTACCAGCATCGCCATCGGCGTGATAATCGGAATAGCGGCAAAGAGGAGATGGTTCGACAGGTTCTACGGATTCATGATGGCAGCTTCGCTGACCGTAGTTACGGCGCTGGTTGTTTCGGTACCCATCAATTTCATTTTTGACGGCGGAAAAGTGGGCAATAAATGGGGCAACGCGGTCATCTTATATCTCAAGGAAAGGAACTGGCCTTACCTGATCTGCTGCATTCTGGGCCAGCTGGCCATAGAATTCGCGGATAAGGTTCTTACGATCGCCGCCGTTTATCTGGTGATCCTTGCGCGCCGTATGCGCAGGAGCAGGCGCGGCAGCGAAAGCGGCGCACAGCACGAAGCTGCGGCCGCGGCTGTCATGGCGATATGTATCCTTGCCGGTATGGCGGTACCTGCTCCCGTGCGGGCAGAGGCGCATGTCGCGGCGGAGACTCCCGATTACAACGATTATGTCCAGACCGTTTACAGCAGCAATAACGGCCTTCCCTGCGGCGAAGCCAATGATATAGAGCAGACGAACGACGGTGTTCTCTGGATCGGAACATATGCCGGACTGTACCGCTATAACGGACGTGAGTTCAGGTGGGTAGACAATTATGAAGGCGTAAAGAACGTAAACTGCCTGTATGTGGATGAGGAGGGACGTCTGTGGATCGGAACCAACGATAACGGACTTGCCATAGTTATCCGCGAAGAGGTCGTAAATCTGCTCGACCAGTCAAAAGGCCTTCCGTCCAATTCGGTACGCTGCATTATCCGTTCATCGGACGGATACTATTATGTGGGAACCACGGGCAGCCTTCAGATGCTCGTGATGAATAACGGCCTGAAAGCAGCGAATACGCTGCCTGAGGTGAATTATGCCGACAGCATCACCGCCGATCAGAGAGGTCATGTCGCCACGATAGCTTCGGGCGGACGTCTCTTCCTGCTCAGAAAGGGCGAGATCCTCAGTGAGCTGACACTTCCGGACGATCAGGAACTGTTCAACTGCTGCGCTTTCGCGCCGGGCGGAACTCTGATGGTGGGAACTTCCACAAATCATATCTATTGCTATGATGTTTCGGATGACGACTTCAAACAGCTGAGCGTCATGACCTGTGAGGATATTACAAGCATCAATAATCTTAACTATCTGAGCGATGGAACACTGTTCATTTCCACGGACAGCGGTATATCCTATGTGGACACGGACGGATATCATCGCCTGAATACCAACGAGTTCAACAATTCCATCGACAATATGCTCTATGATTATCAGGGCAATCTCTGGTTCACGTCTTCCAGACTCGGCCTTCTCCGACTCGCCAAATCGCCGTTCAAGGATGTTTACGGCGCGGTCGGGATGGAGCGCAGAGTCGTGAACGCGATCGTGTTCTGGCAGAACTGTTATTACATCGGTACCGACAAGGGACTTGATGTGGTCGACAAGGCATGCAGGAACGAAATAGAGAATAAGCTGACAGAAGAGCTCGATGGCAGACGTATCCGCTGTATGTATGTTGACAGCGACAACCATCTCTGGGTCTGCACCTACGGCAGCGGACTGATGGAGTATGCGGCCGACGGGCAGTCATGGTCATACAACGCCGAGAACGGAAGCTTCGGAAGCCGCGCGCGTATCGTGACAGGTCTTTCCGACGGAACTATCCTGGCGGCCGGCGATACCGGAATAAGCTTCATTAAGGACCACAAGATACAGAATACCATCAGCAACAGTGACGGCCTTATCAATTCCATGATCCTGACCGTGACCGAGAGGAGCGACGGAACGATCCTCGCAGGTACCGACGGAGACGGAATAGCGGTACTGAAGGACGGCGAAGTCACAGATATGCTTACCCGCGAAGACGGACTCAGCAGCGGCGTTATCCTGCGAACCGTTAAGGATCCGAAATCCGAGGGAGTATTTATCGTTACGAGCAACAGCCTGTGCTATCTTGAACCCGGCGGAACGATCCGCGTGCTCGGTAAGTTCCCTTACTTCAATAACTATGACATCTGGGTAAAGGATGAAGATACGCTTTTCGTTATGTCCAGCGCCGGAATCTATGTCGTGGAACGCGACGAACTGGTTGCGGGCAATGAAATGGCATGGGAGCTTCTGGACGCGAGAAGAGGTCTGGGAACGTCTCTTACAGCCAATTCATGGAACTATTACAACGGGAACGGCGAGCTGTTCCTTCCCTGCGATACCGGCGTTTACATAATCGACATTGAAAAATACAACAGTGATGTGCGCTCTTACAGGATGCAGCTTGCTTCGGTAAAGGTGGACGACGAGCAGCAGCCGATCGCGCGTATGGGCGCGATCACGATCGGACAGGGCGTAAGCCGTATCGAACTCGCTCCGGAGATCCTGAACTATACCATTCAGGAGCCCAATGTCGGCTACTTCCTTGAAGGTTTTGACACGCAGTGGACCGTAGTGGCGCAGAACAGCCTGAATAATATCATTTACCCGAATCTGCCCGCCGGCAAGTATACTTTCCGTCTGGCGATCTTTGACAGCGCGGGAGAGAAGAGACTTGAGGAGCGCACGTTCGATCTGGTCAAAGTCGGAGAGTTTTATGAAACCAAGCTGTTCTCGCGCTATATGCTCCTGCTTCTCACCCTGTTCGTAATCTGGGTTACCTGGTTCGTGGTACAGAGACAGCTGAACAAACAGCAGATCAAGCTGCACATGGCGAATGAAACAGTCATGGCTATAGCGAACGCGGTCGATGCCAAGGACGTGCGTACGCATCAGCACTCGACGCGCGTGGCCGAGTATTCGGTGATGATCGCCGATGAGATGAACTGCTTCAAATGGTGGGAGCGCAGGAAAATGCTTTCGAATCTGCGCAAGGCGGCACAGATGCATGATATCGGCAAGATAGGCATTCCCGACAGCGTTCTGAACAAGGTCGGAAGACTGACCGATGACGAATACGCGAAGATGAAGTCGCATGTTGTGCGCGGTGCCGAGATCCTTAAGGATTTCACGCTCGTGGAGCATGTTGAGGAAGGAACGAAGTATCATCACGAGCGCTACGACGGACGCGGTTATCCGGACGGCCTGATGGGCGGGCAGATCCCGCTGTTCGCGAGGATCATCGGAGTTGCGGACGCTTTCGACGCGATGACTTCAAACCGTGTATACCGTAATCATATGGATTCCGATTACGTAATGAATGAAATGAAGCGCGGACGCGGAACGCAGTTCGATCCCGACGCTTTGG
The DNA here is from genome assembly GCA_017553665.1 of Lachnospiraceae bacterium. The sequence goes on along the minus strand of JAFZKM010000130.1, from coordinate 1,431 downwards.
ACGCTTTCCTTCGCCTGGTAGATAAGGGCACGATCGATCTTGACGAGCTCTACGCCCAGAAACAGGCAGAGATACAGCAGATAGAAGGCCGGGAAAGCAAGGAGGAGCAGGAAGAACTCAAACGCCGCGTAGAGGAGGATAAGAAGATCCAGGCTGCCGAGATGCAGGATCAGAAGAAGGACTCATCCGGAGATGAGAAAGGAGCAAAGGCATGAAGCGTGTATATATCACCACTGTATTGACCTGTCTGGTCATCCTTGCTGCTTTCATCGGACTTTTCCGTATATTGAACCTTTCTGCCGGCAGGGATCATCTGACGATCGGTTTTATCTATGACAATGACGAAAGCACGCCTTATACGTATAACTTTTCCCTTGCGAAGGACGCGCTGGAAAAGGAATACGGAGAGCGCGTGGATATACTGACCTGCAGCAATGTTCTCGACGAAGAAATGGAAGAACCGCTCAGGGATCTGGCCGGAAAAGGCTGCGACATCATTTTCTTCAACGGATACAGCGAACTGGTGATGAAGCTGGCTCCCGAATATCCGAACATTGAATTCTGTCAGGCTTCATACATGGATATGAGCGGCGTCACTGTACCGGAGAACTACCATACCTTTAAAGGCGAAGCCTATCAGGGACGCTATGTGAGCGGTATCGCGGCAGGCATGAAGATAAAGCAGATGATCGCCGAGGGTACGATCACCGCGGATCTGGCCAAAGTAGGATTTGTTGCGGCGTTCCCGACCTCGGAGGTCATTTCGGGATACACCGCATTTATCCTGGGCGTACGTTCCATCGTTCCGCAGGCTGTCATGAGGGTATGCTATACGCAGACCTGGAGCAGCTACGCGCAGGAGAAGAGCGCAGCGGAGCATTTGATCGATGAAGGGTGCGTGATCATTTCACAGCACACGGATACGATCGGACCCGCGATAGCCTGCGAGAAGGCTTCCGAGAACAAGAAGGAAGTATACTTTGTCGGCTTCAGCCAGAGCATGTCCGAAGTCGCTCCCGCAGCGTCACTGGTTACTTCCAGGATCTGCTGGGAGACATATATCCTTTCTGCCGTGGAGGCCATGATGCTCGATAAGAAGATTGAGTCGATGGTTTCGGGACACATTCACGGAACCGACGTATCGGCCGGATTTGAGAGAGGCTGGGTAGAGATGATCGACCTGAACGAGCAGGTCGCGGCTCCCGGCACGCAGGAAGCCATGAACAACGCGATCGAGCAGTTTAAACGCAGCGGCGGAGATTTCGTGTTCAGGGGCAATTATACCGGAGTGGATCCTGACGATCCGTCAAAGACCATAAACTTAAGCAACGGTTACTCGGAGAACGCGAACACTTCGTATCCGCTGTTCAGCTACATACTGACGGATATCATAACGATAGAAGAGTAAAATGATATGATAACAACTGTTTT
>JAFZKM010000129.1 GCA_017553665.1 Lachnospiraceae bacterium | reverse complement strand
CCCGAGCTCTGCGAGAAGATAATCGAGGTATCGCTGAAGAAGTACGAATAACGGAGATTTATTGAGGTTTACTGCGCATCCACAGTACTTAAGCCGGACGGCAGAGTGCTGAATATAAAGGGATGTGCATTACGGATGAAATATGAGAGGAATGACACTTGAACGGATCGCGCAGGCTGTCGAAGGGCGGCTCGTGTATCCGGGCGGATTCGCCGACGGCAGGCTGTGTGAGGCCGCCGATGTGGTGATCGATTCGCGAAAGGCAGGTCCGGGGACCGTTTTTGCCGCGATACGCGGTGAGCGTTCGGACGGACATGATTATATAGGGCAGGTCTTTGAAAAAGGCGCGCTGGGCGTGATCTGTGAGAAACTGCCCGAAGATCTGCCGGGGCCCTGCATTGAGGTCGAAGATACGCTCACGGCGCTGAGGCTCCTGGCCCGCTATTACCGCGAGCAGATGAAAGATGTGAAGATCGTCGGGATCGTCGGGTCGGTCGGCAAAACGAGCACGAAGGAGCTCGTGGCTTCGGTACTGGAGCAGAAGTTCAGCACGCTCAAGACCGAGGGCAATTTTAATAACGAGATAGGCGTGCCGCTTACGATATTCAGACTCAGGAATGAGCACGAAGCGGCGGTGGTCGAAATGGGCATCAATCATTTCGGAGAGATGGACCGTCTCGGAGACATAGTGAAGCCCGACGCGGTAGTGTTTACGAATGTCGGGCCCTGCCATCTGGAATTCCTGCAGGATCTGGACGGCGTATTAAGAGCCAAATCCGAGGTATTCAAGCATGTCAGGAAGGGCGGAACGCTGATCCTGAACGCGGAGGACGCGAAGCTGAGCACCGTAAAAGAAGCCGAAGGGCTGAAGATAGTACGCTACGGTAAGGGCGGAGACGTATTTGCCCGTGACGTTAAGAATCTGGGACTAAAGGGCAGCGAAGCGGAGATCTGCTTTACGGATAATGACGGAGCGGAGCATTCGTTCAAAGCCGAAGTGAAGCTTCCCGGAGCGCATATGGTCGCGAACAGTCTGGCGGCGACTGCCGCGGGGCTGATGTTCGGGATGGACACGGACAGTATCGCGGCAGGCATTGCGGCGGCACAGCCGATGAGCGGACGCAGCCGCCTGATCGATACGGGGAAGCTCCTCGTGCTCGACGACTGCTATAACGCGAACCCGAAGGCCGACTGCGCGGCGGTAGACCTGATGGAGAGCGCCTCGGGCCGTAAGGTCGCGATACTCGGCGACATGTTTGAACTCGGAGAGGACGCGCCCGCGCTGCACGCGCAGGTTGGAAGTTATGCCGCGTCGCACGGCATTGACCTGCTCATATGCGTAGGAGAACTCTCGAAGAATATGTACGAAGCCGCGCTTGATGAGGGCAGTGACTGCGAGGTCATCAGGTTTGAGACGCTTGATGAGCTGCTCGAGAATCTTGACGGGCTGGGAATTACAGAAGGTGATACGGTTCTGGTAAAAGCCTCGCACGGACTGAATTTCGCGAAGATAGTTGAAGCTCTGACAAAGTAAGACCGGAGCCGGCTTATATACCCACGGCGTGACCGCCGGAAAACATGAAAGGCAGGAACTACATGGAGAAGAAAAGGATTTACACGGTAATGAAGGCCCTTACGGCACTGCTTCTGGCTTTTGCCATGATCGTGACCGTACTGCCCGCGGATATGGCACAGGCGGCAACAGTTAAGCTTAATACGACAAAGAAGACGCTGTATGTCGGAAAAACGCAGCAGCTGAATCTGAAGAACTATAATAAGACGGTCCTCTGGACTTCCTCGGATAAGACCGTGGCGAGCGTTGACAGCGAAGGTCTCGTGACCGCACTCAAGAAGGGCTCGGCCGTGATCACTGCCACGACCGCGAAGGGAAGCACATTTACCTGCAAGATAACGGTCAAGAACCCTTACGTGAGTCCCAAGAAAGCCACGCTCAAAGAGGGCGAGACCCTGCAGCTGTCGGTAGTCGGAGCGAAGGCGGTATCATGGTCTTCATCGGGCAAGGCCTACGCGAAGGTCAGCAAGACCGGTCTCGTGACCGCTGTAAAGGCCCGCGCTAAAGTGGTTACGATCAAGGTTAAATGTGATAACGGAAAAACCTATAAATGCAAGATCACCGTCAAAGCCGGTGAGAATTCCGGTACGCCCGGAACCGGTGATAACCCCGGCGGCTCGGACAACCCCGGAGATGTATCCGGAACCGATGAATACTACGGTATCAGGAATCCGAAGAAGAAGACCGCGTATAAAGCGGAATACTACTTTGATACTCCGCTTACATCGAACGAACAGCTTGCTTCGTACGCGAGAGAGGCTTTAAGAGCAGGCGCTAAGCGCTTTACCGTAAAGGTCGGCAACAGCGAAGAGACCGTTAACAGCTGGTGCGATAACTTTTTCACGCTCTTCAACCAGTACTGCGCGTTCTCGGGATACGGAAACCAGTACGTATACGGTTACAGCGCGTATACGACCGATAAATACGCGAACCTGTATTTTGACATGATCTACAAGGACGGCTGGAAGGCAGTGGTATATCTGCAGCATACCGATTACGAAGCTGACGCTACGGTAAAGAAGCTTCTCAAGGTGGCGCAGGGCATCGTGGACGACGCCGTGGCCGACAGTTCGGATCTTAAGCAGCAGCTACTCTACATCAACAACAGGCTCTGTGCTATGGCCGAGTACGATACGATCGCAGCCTTGAAGGGCACGAGCGCCGTGATCGAGAAGATCGACGGAGTCGACAAGGTAGCGCCCGCGCATGACGCGACAGGCGTGCTCTTAAACGGCAAGGGCGTATGCGAGTCATACGCTTCAGCATACCAGCTCTGCCTCGAGATCCTCGGCGTGGAGAACTATATCATGACCAGCTCCGACGGAGCGCATGTATGGAACCGCGTGAAGGTGGACGGCAAATGGTACCATGTGGACGTAACCTGGAACGATACGACAGACAACTCCTTCTTCCTGCTCGACGATGACACCTTCTTGAGCGAGACGAAGAAATCCGGAAACCCTGTTTCCAACCATACCTGGTATACGAGCTACATGCCCGAGTAATAAGCAAACCGGCGTACATTCATAAATGACCGAATAAGCGAAAGGCAGCGAACAGATGCCCGGAACGGATAAACAGATGACAAATATTGAAACACACAGCCCCGCCGCCCGCAAAAAGGGCGGCGTGGGAAGATGGAAGATTAGCAGCCAGCTGATAATGGTTTATTGTCTGGCTGTTTTTCTGCCGCTCATTATCATCGGTTCCATATTGATATCTACCGTTACCAACAACCAGAAAAAATACTATTCGGACCTGCTCGCCGCGAATAATGACGGCGTAAGGCAGACCATATACGAGATAACTACACAGATCTTTACCATTTCCGACAGCATTGTCTATAATGACGGCCTGATAAGCTTCCTGACCGGAAAATACGAAAACCGGCAGGAAATGTTAGCGGCTGCCTCGAAGACCACTCTCCTTGATAAATACGCGGCAAAATACGCCGGAGTCGACGGAATCTACGTTTATATCGACCGCGAGGATATGGTCGATTACGGCCAGTTCCACAAGGTTACCGATGAGATCCGCGAAACCGAATGGTATCAAAAGGCATCGGAGCAGTACGTTCCCTTCTGGATGGCCTATGAATCGGTCGACAGCCGCAATACGAACAAGGACTGGAATCTGGTGCTCGTCCGCAAGATGGTACTTGTGGGCGGAGAGCATGAGGCCGTTATCATGATCAAGGTAAGGAACTCCTATCTGTCCAGCCGTCTTACGAATTCAAAATATACTACGATGATCTCGATCGACGACCAGCCGGTGGCGTTCGGAAGCCTGCAGTCTCTGGTCGGAACGATGCCGGAGGTTGAGATCGACTACAGTGACAAATTTTTCTACTACAGGGGAGAGACCGTCTATAACGGCAGGGATTCCCTGGTCTGCGTCAATACACTGAACCTTTCGAGATCCGCCAACAAGCTCTATCTGGTCTCATATGATACGGACGCGATGGAAAATGTAAGGCGTCTGGCGCGCACCAGCTGGCTTATTCTGGCAGCGGCGCTGATATTGCCGCTCATCATCATTTCGGTATTCACGCACAGATTCACTGCTCAGGTAAGAGGCTTGCGCGACGAGATGGGCAAGGCGAGCCGCGGCGAATACAGGGAAATGAAGGAAGAGATGCGAGGCAGCGAGGAGCTGGCCGAGGCTTTCGAGGACCTGTGCAAGATGGTTCATGACATACAGCGCATGGAGGCGGAGCAGTATGAGGCTCAGATCAGGGCACAGAACATTAGGAACGACCAGCAGAAGATCGAGTTCAAGATGCTCTCGAGCCAGATAAACCCCCATTTCCTCTACAATACCCTCGAAACCATCCGTATGAAGGCACTCGCGGCGGGCGATACGGAAGTCGCGAAAGCGACACAGCTTCTCGGAAAGTCGATGCGCTACGTGCTGGAAAATACGGGGACAAAAGATACGACGCTGCAAAAGGAACTGGACCACCTGAAGGTCTACCTGCAGATACAGCAGCTGCGCTTTGGAGACCGTGTGAACTATGAGATCAAAGTGCAGGAAGGCTTAAAGCCCGATGAGTTCAGGATGCTGGCGCTGCTCCTTCAGCCCGTGGCGGAGAACGCGATCGTGCACGGACTCGAAGGACGCGAGACCGATGGCATGGTGACGATCGATGTCCGGACGGACGGTGACAGGCTGGTAGTGGAGATCTCGGACAACGGAGAAGGGATCGGAGAAGCGGAGCTGGCCGAACTTAAGGAAAGGCTCGGCAGCTATGAGAGCGAGGACCGTACGAACAGCATCGGCCTTTACAACGTGAACCGCCGGATCAAGCTGAGCTACGGCACCGAATACGGAGTCGGAATTAAGAGCGAGAAGGGCAAAGGCACAAGCGTTTCCGTCGTGATCCCTCAGCTCAGGGCATAGTCATGTGGCTTTTTTGCAGTTTTTATTTCGAAAAATGCGGGTAGGTTTATTCCCGGATTGTTTTATAATGCATTTATAACCGAAAATGTGTGCATTTGCACGGAATGGAGAAATCTATGCAGTTTATTAAGGACGGCAATACTCTTGTTTTTAAGACTAACGGCGAGACCGTGAAGATCGAGCCCTGGGGAAAGAACTCCCTGCGCGTGCGCTCGACGATGCTGAGAGACTTTACCGGCTGTGACTGGGCTCTGACCGAGGAGCCTGCGGAATGCGCGGCGGATGTAAAACTGTATGAGGCCGAATACCACGGAGACGGCTGGGGTAAGTGCATGAGGCAGCAGGCCTCGATCACGAACGGAAGGCTGCGCGCGGAGGTGAACTTCGCGGGCGTTATCTCGTTTTTCCGTGATGACGCGCTGATCTTGCGCGAGTACTTTAGATTCTACGGCGGAACCATATCGAATGAGAGCCGCTGCCTGAAGCTTCTGAACCGTGAGTGGAAGGGCATCATCGGCGGCACGGGTTTCGGCCTTAATGTGAAATTCGAGTCCAATGAGGGCGAGAAGATATTCGGAATGGGACAGTACCAGCAGCCCTACATGGATCTGAAGGGCAGCGTTCTTGAACTGGCCCAGCGCAATTCGCAGATCAGCGTGCCTTTCATGATCTCGTCGCTCGGCTACGGAATGCTCTGGAACAATCCGGCTGTCGGACGCGTGACCTTCGGACGCAATTATACCGAGTGGATCGCGAAGTCCACAAAGCAGATGGATTACTG
>JAFZKM010000128.1 GCA_017553665.1 Lachnospiraceae bacterium | reverse complement strand
GTCGTAGTTGTAAAGGCAGATGCAGTACTTCTGGCAGCCATAGAATTTGTTGCTCGTGAACTTCATATTCTTGCAGACGTCGTTCACACTGAGGTGGTTGCTGCCGCAGCCGTAGTTGAAACCTTCGAAGCGGCACTTTGTGATCGTTACGTTGCTCGTCTGAGTATCATCGAGAGGAGCGGCAACGTTCGTGTGTGTCTGGGCGGTGGGATCGGAGCCGCAGGACTCGATCTGCACAGCCTCGTTGTTGAAGAAGCAGTTCGAGTTATTGTAGAATTTACAGCTCTTGATCGTGAACTTCTTAACGCCGGCCAGCTCGATGCAATGCGAGTTCGTCATGCCCTCGGTCAGAGGCGAGTCGGGCAGGTACTTGAATACGGTGCCCTTGATGGTGATGTTCGAAAGGTGTGAGCCGCGGCAGATATTGTTGGCGCCTGCCTTTGTTCCGTTATCAAATGTACCGTAGAGGATCTGGATATTGCTTCCGCCGCCGTATTTCGGAGCGTTGGTCGTACCGTCGGCGAGCTTAAGGCCCGTGGTACCGAGCGAGATCATGTGTGTCTTAAGAGCGGCCTCTGTAGTGTCTCTCTTATATGTAACGCCCTTCAGATACAGTGTGGTGTTCGAGTAAACCCTGAGTTCCGCGCCCTTTCCGGGATCCTTTGTATTGTTCAGGGTATAGGTGCCTGCGGGAACCGTTACATAGAGGGTATCCTCGGTATTCGTAACGGGCGTGTATGAAGCGTAAGATGAAACACCGCAGGTTTCATATATCTTCGAGGCAAGGAAAGTGGGCTTCGGTCCGTTGAGCTCGAGGATCAGATAGAGCGTATTCCACTCGCCGTCAGCGGGATAAACCTTAATGGTCTGCTTCGCGCCGTTGATGAAAGCATCGGGACACATGTAATACCAGTTGATATTGGTGTCCTTGGGAATCTCAATGGTCTTCGGAGTGGTACAATTCTTGAACGCACCGCTTAAAGCGCCGATGACCTTCCACTCATATAAACCGTCGTTGACAGTCTTGGGAAGAGTAAGTGTCTTTACATTGACATCGGGATAATCGTAGATAAGGACGGATCTGTTTCCTTCACCTCTCCAGAGTACCATGTACTTTACGCCGTCGGCCTGGATGATCTCGCCGGCCATTGCGGGCGGGGTATACGCGTTTACGCGCGCAGTGGGCGCGATGAGCGCGATAACGAGAGTCAGCGCGATGGCCAAAACAGCTGCTTTCTTCTTCAACAACATAATTGAGCCTCCTTGTTGATAATACGTGTAAAACCAGGATTCTATTATACACAAATATGATTTGGAATTCAAGAACTTCGCCTGATTGTGTTGCACGAAAAATGAGCGTTAAGCCCCATTTTTTACTGGAAAATCACAAAAAAAAGGTGTACGATATTATCGGAGATTTGTATTTGCGGTGTGCGCGAAAAGCGCGCACCGGGCGCGAAATGCCCGGTATTATTTATGAGGGAGGCGGTATTTTTAATGGTGGAAGAAGTAAAAAGATACGGTTCTGACGGAGTGATCCCGTCCGGACTGCCCGGCGGATTCTTCGTTTACGAAGCCGAAGGCGAAGAGAAGATCCTTTTTGCCGACCAGAACGTCATTGAGCTGTATGGCTGCAAGACATTTGATGAGTTTTTTGAGTATGTCGGCGGTTCCTTCCAGGGCATGGTGCATCCTGAGGATCTGCATAAGATCGAGAATCAGATCCAGGCGCAGACCGTGTTCGGCGAGAAGAGACATGATTATGTAAGATACCGCATTATCACAAAGAAGGGCGAGATCCGTTTTATCGAGGATTTCGGACATTTGCTGCATTACGATGAGAAGAACAGCTTCTTCTATGTATTCATCGTTGACGTAGATCAGAACGAATTCATGAATAAGAACCGCAATTCCCTTGCGGAGGCGGAGATCCTTTCGGCAAACAGGGAGACTGATGAGCTGACCGGTCTGTTCAATATGCCTTTCTTCTATCATAAGGTTCAGATGATGCTGATGACTCCCGAAAGCAGAAGGCGTCAGATCTCATTTATCCATTTTGATGTTCCGAACTTTAAGCTTTATAACGAAAGACACGGCTTTACGCTGGGCGACGAGCTGCTCTGCGATGTGGCGAAAGTTCTGCGCGAAACCTTTGTCGGCGCTACGATCGCGCGCTTCTCGGACGATCATTTCTTTGTATGCGCTGACGGCGACAAACAGACTATAGAGGAGAAGGTCGATCAGGTTTATAAGGCGCTGCTCCGTTCGAACGATGTCAATAAGCGCGTCAGGATCAAGGCCGGCATTTTCTATCTGGACGACAGAAGGTCGGAGATCGGTCTTGCCTGCGACCACGCGCGACTTGCCTGCACCAGCATTAAGGGCAGACATGACGTGAATTTCTGTGTTTACGACGATATGCTCCGCGAGAGACTGCGCAAGCAGCAGTATGTTGTGGACCATGTCGATGAAGCCATTGAGATGGGCTATATAAAGGTATTCTATCAGCCCGTCATCAGAGTTAAGAGCGGAGAGATCTGCGGCTACGAGGCTCTCGTACGCTGGATCGATCCCAAGATGGGCATGCTCTCACCCGGTGATTTTATCGAGACTCTTGAGCAGTCGCATCTCGTATATCTTGTGGACAGATACGTTGTGAGAAAGGTCTGCGAGGATATCAAGACGCTCACCGAAAAGGGCGAGCCTGTTGTTCCCGTTTCGATCAATATTTCGAGAATGGATTTCGATGTCTGCGATATTTTCGGATACATCGAGAAGACACGCGAGGGCTTCGATGTTCCCCGCACTTTGCTGGACCTTGAGATCACAGAGAGCGCACTTAATGACAACGAGGGCGTGATCAAATCGGAATGCGAGAAGATGAGCGAGCTGGGCTATCATATCTGGCTCGATGATTTCGGCAGCGGATATTCGTCGCTGAATACCATTACAGAGTACAATTTCGATGTACTGAAACTCGATCTGGTATTCTTAAGATGTTTCGACCGCAATCCGAAGACAGCTATGCTCATGCAATATATCATCGAAGGCTCGAAGGCTATGGGGCTCGCACCTTTGTGCGAGGGCGTAGAGTCTGAAAACCACTACGAATTCCTGAAAAAGACCGGCTGCGAGAGGGCGCAGGGGTACTATTTCGGAAAGCCTATGCCCCTTGAAGAGTCGCGTGCGTTCACGCGCGGAAAGGGGATGCAATGGGAGAAAACGTAAGTCCCGAAAAGGATGTAAGACGGGCTTCCGATCAGAAACCCTTAAGCAGCGCGGGCATAGCGTTTATCGCTATTCTCGCCGGTATTACGATCACCGTGACGATGTGCGTGAATCTGATACCTGCGCTCACCTTCGCGAAACTGGAGAAGTGGTCTTCGGTAGCCGTGTTTATCGGCTCCGTATGCATCATTTTGGGCATCGTGATGCTGTACCGCCTGCTCATTGTGATGAAGCTGCCTACGAATATGTGCGCCGACAAGGTGCTTCATACCGGCGTTTACGCGTACGTGAGACACCCGCTGTATTCGGCCGTATTGCTCATTTCATCGGGTATGCTGTTCGCGACGCGGAATTATCTGGCTTTTCTTCTGCCGATGCTTTACTGGCTCTTTATGACGCTCATATTGCGTGAGACCGAAGAGAAGGAGTACAGAGAGCGTTTCGGCTCCGCGTACGAAAAATACTGCAAGAGAGTAAACAGATGCCTTCCGTGGTTCCCCGATACTTCCGACGAACTAAAGAGCGAATATCATAAGTCGGTCAGGAAGGCCGTTGTGGGCATCATGGTTTCTGTGCTGCTCGTCATACTTTTTTCGAGAGCCATCACTTCCGTAAGCGCGAGGATGACCTATGGAACGGCGCTTGAGATGAAGAAGAGCATGCTGAAGGAAAACGTCGACAATATGATCGCGTATCTCGATGCCTGCGTTGACGACCTTACGCTGGAACACGGCATTACGGAAGAAGAGATAGAAGAGAGGATCACCGAGATAGCGCACAGGAAGATCTATTCCGAAACGCATGTCGACGGGACATATATGTGGGTCACAAAGATCCTGAATTATGACGGCGGCGATGATTACGCCATCAGGCTGATCCATCCCAATCTTTCGACTACCGAGGGTTCCCTTCTGACCACGAACCTCGTCAACGAAATGGGAATGAAGGCCTACGAGGAGGAGCTCGAGGGCGTTAAGAAGAACGGCGCGGTATATCTGAACTACGCGTTTAAGAAGCTCGAGACCGACGACATCACGGAGAAGGTTACTTATTCCCGCCTCTATGACAGGTTTGACTGGATCGTCTGCATGGGCGTGAATATCGACGATCTGTATCATTACCGCAAACAGGCTCAGGCTAACTTCGGTATTTACCAGAACATCATTCTGATCGCCACCGCGGTCACATGGATAGGTTTCTTCCTGATCATGTCATACGGTTACAGGAAGTCGAAGATAGGTGTTTACGAGAAAAGGAACAGAGAACTGAGCGATAAGCTGAATAAGGACGCTCTGACCGGAGCCGGCTCGCGTCTTTACGGAGAGAAGGCACTTTCGGACGCGTTTGATGCGTATCAGTCGGGAAGCGAATATATGCTGCTCCTGATCATGGATGTCGATTTCTTTAAGCAGTTTAACGATAATTACGGACATGATGTTGGAGATCAGGTACTGAAGTCGTTTGTAGCGGCGGTAAAGGGCGCTATCAGAAAGGACGATTCGGTGATCCGCTGGGGCGGCGATGAGTTCATCGTAGTTCTGAACAATGTGGCGCCGAAGTTCCAGCCTGAGGTGGCGGATAAGATACTCAACGCAGTCAGAGGCATTCAGATACCCGAACTCGAGGGACGGCGCAAGATTACCGCGTCAATGGGCTTCGCGTATTTCGATCCTTCGGATGAGGACGCGAAGAGCGCGCTCGCGCGTGCGGACGAGGCTCTGTACAGAGCGAAGGAAGCCGGACGGAATAACTGGAAGATCTGAGCGATAAGCGAGAGCCCTCAGAGGTGCGAAGCACCTGAAACACTGTAAAAAGCCTGCGTAAACCATCGGTTTACAGCAGGCTTTTATGCAGTGTTTCAAGAGCGTGAAACGCGCTGAGGGCCGAGTGAACGGACATCGAGCGAACTTGTTCGCGAGATGTCCTATTTTATACGCTTTTTCAGTTCCGGGCCGACAAGCAATGCGATAAGGATCTTCAGGAGGTCGCCGGGTATGAAAGGCAGGACGCAGAGGCCTAGGGCATAGGATACGGTGCAGTCCATGAGGATGCAGAACCAGGCGGTGCCGAGGGCATAGAGGACGGCGGTGCCGAGGAGCATTCCCAGAACCTGCATCAGGCGTGGAAGGATCGCCTTTGCCGCCTTATTCTCTGATGAGGGCAGATTGGCGCTGATATTGATGAACAAGCCTGCGATCAGCGCGAGGGGAATATACCCGATCAGATATCCGCCGGTGGGACCCGCAAGCTTTACAAAGCCTCCGGAGAACCCGGAGAATACGGGCAGCCCGATCATTCCCAGCAGAAGATAGAGCAGGACGCTGACAGTACCCATCTTCCAACCGAGGACGTAGACGGCGAGAAGGATGATAAGAGTCGCGAGCGAGATCGGGACAGGGCCTATCGGGACTGAGAAGGGAGCCGCGACGCAGAGAACTGCAGTCATTACGCCGGTCGCGGCAAGTATATATGTACGGCTTTTTGAGCCGGTTTTTGCTGTGGAAGTTATGGAATTCATTTCTATAATTCTCCTTTGCTTAATGCGCCGTAGGAAGCTTTATGCTGACTTCTCCGGAATAGAGGGAGTCACGGGTTCCGTCAGGGTATTCGACGAGCAGGCGGCAGTCGTCATCCACATCGAGTACCAGGGCCTCTTTAGGACCCTCGGGCAGCAGGACGTCCACCGTTCTGCCGACAGCCAGACTGCGCTCGCGGTATTTTTTTTCATAACCGCCGAAGGAAGGTGCGTGGTAGCTCTTCATGAAGCGGTTAATGAATTCGGCGGCGAGACGGTTTCTGATATCCTTTTGCGGGGCAGTAAATATCGAGCCGGCGATATTCTTTATCTCGTCGGGGAATCCGCCGTCGGGCGTCAGTATATTGAATCCGATCCCGAGTATCACGTAGTCGGCTGTATTGCTTTCCAGGCTGAAGGATGCTTCGGTAAGTATACCGCTGACCTTTCTGCCGTCGATGAAAATGTCATTTACCCATTTGATCATCGCTTTACGGTCGCTGACGGCTTCTATTGCCTCACACGCGGCCACGGCGGCAAGCGTAGTGATCTTTATTGTCTGCTGCGATGGAAGCGAAGCCGGACGCAGCAGGAGGCTCAAATAGAGTCCCGTGCCGGAAGGTGAGTAGAAAGATCTTCCGAGCCTTCCGCGGCCTGCGGTCTGTGAACCGGCGATGGCGGCAAAGCCTTCGGAGGCCCCGGAAAGAGCAGCCTCACGCACGCGGATATTTGTTGAATCCGTAACTGCGTAGACATCGATCTTCATCTGCGCCAGGGAGGCGTCCAGATATTTTCTTATTCCGTTCCCGGAGAGAACATCGGCATCCGAGACCAGACGATAGCCTCTGTTCGGGACCGCGTCAATATTGCAGCCGTCGGTCCGAAGCGCATTGACCGCTTTCCACACTGCGGTGCGGGAAATGTCCAGCTTTGCAGCGATCTCTTCGCCGGAGAGATATTCTCCGGTGTTATGCTCAAAAAGTTCGAGAAGTTTTTCTTTTGTATTCATGTCTTTTTCATTATTTCACTATTGTTGTTGTAATATATGCCGACAGAAAGTATAGCACATGCAGGCGGATTGTCAACCATATTTTTGCTGATGGGTTAACAATCGGGGGAGGGGTGACATGGGGACGGTTCTTCTGTCACCCATTTCTGAAACTTGCCATAAAGCAAGAGATATGTTAAAATATCTGCACATAGTGTATTTAAATATATAAAAGAATGTATTTAGCACGATAAGTACACGATTGAGAAAGATATGAAAGGCGGACACAGGATGAAGAAGAGACTTTTATCGATCTTATTATGCCTGACCATGGCGTTTGCCATTGTCGGAACGATAGCGCCTACGAGCGCTGAGGCGGCGACCGTGAAGCTGAACAAGAAGAAGGCCACGATCTATGTTGGTGATACCTATCAGCTGACGCTGAAGGGCGCGAAGGGCGATATTACATGGAAGACCTCGAAGAAGGCTGTCGCGACCGTTAAGGACGGAACCGTGACCGCGAAGAAGGCCGGCAAGGCTACGATCTCCGCGAAGTACAACGGAAAGACTTATAAGTGCAAGGTTACTGTAAAAAAGCGCGTGATCACCAAGTGCGAGAACGCGTTTGATGCGGTAGCGAACATGAAGATAGGCTGGAACCTCGGCAATTACTTCGACGCGAACGGCAACTGGGTCCAGGGGGACACTCCCGAGGATTACATGACCTGCTGGGGCAATCCCATTGTCGACGAGAGCCTGTTCAAAAAGCTTAAGGAGATGGGCATCGGCGCGGTAAGAGTGCCCGTGACCTGGGTTAACCATTTTAATGAGAACGGCAGCATCGATCCCGCGTGGATGGCAAGGGTAAAGGAAGTTGTAGACTGGGTTCTTGCGAACGATATGTACTGCATCATCAATGTCCATCATGATACCGGTGAGAAAGATTCTTCAATGGACAGATGGCTGTTTGCGTCGATGGATAACTTCGATAAGAATCAGGAGCTCTTCTCGGTACTCTGGGCGCAGATAGCGGATGAGTTTAAGTATTACGGCGAAAAACTCGTTTTCGAGGGCTTCAATGAAATGCTCGATGAGGACAGCAACTGGGGCGAATGCTCACCGGAAGCGGCTCAGGCGATCAATGAGTATAACCAGCGTTTTGTTGACACGGTTCGAAAGGCAGGCGGTTACAACGCGACCAGAAATCTGATCTGCACCACCTATGCCGCGGGTAATTTTGAAAACGCCGTGTACTTCTATTCGGCCCCGTCTGATACCGTAAAGGATCATATTATAGGACAGATCCATTTTTATGAGCCTTATCTGCTGACCATGGACGAGTCCGGCGGCACCGCTAAGAAATTCACTAAAGATGATGAGGAACTGGTTGACGCGATCATTGATCTTGCGGGAGAAGCGTTCACCACGAGAGGCGATGAAAGGACAGCGATACCGTGGATCATCGGTGAGTTCTCGATCACTAACAGAGATAATAAATCTGCGCGTATCAAATGGTTTGAAAGAGTCATAACCGACGCGAAGAGGTGGGGCGCGACCTGCTTTATCTGGGACAACGGAGATCCTGAGGTGATGGGCTTCATCGACAGAGTCGGAACTGATGATCCGTTCGCGGATATCATCAAGGCTTGTGTAGAGGCAGCTAACGCACCCACAAATTAAAACTCCAACCGGGAATCGGTTATTCGATGATCCTGTAAAGTAAGGAGCGGACGTGCAGAGAAAACTTCCGGGACTCGTAAAGGACGCCGGTACTTATCGACCGTATTGTGGTCGATTATGTACCGCTGCGTCCGTAATCGAAGCGAGAGCGTGTCTCCGGAAGTTTTACTCGTTGCCGTCCGCTCCGTATCATTTAAGAAACTCAGAATACCCCTTCCCGGTATACTTCTTGAAGCATCTTCCGAAGTAGTTTGGGTCCGGTATCCCCACGGCCGCTGAGGCCTTGTACATCTTAACATTGTTCTCGGCCAGCTCGATGGCCTTCTTCATGCGGCATTCGGTCAGGTATTCAAGGAAATTCCTGCCGGTTTCCTGCTTGAACTTGCGGGAAAGGTAGCTGGAACTGAAACCGAACTGCTGGGCGACCGAAGTAAGGTTCACGCAGGAATCCGTGTAATTGGCCTCGATGTAGCGCATGATCTGCTCGCTGACGGAGGCTTCCTCATCGGCCGAATCCTCCTGGGGCGCTGCCGAGCCGAACACGAGAGAACTGCTGCGGTCGCCGAGGCGGGCGTCGAGGCGCTCTTTCACGCGCCGAAGTGTCTCGGTGACTTCCGTGCGTACCATGGGTTTGAGCATATAGTCAAAGACCGGAAGGCTCACGCATTTGCGCGCGTACTCGAATTTGTCGAACGCGGTCATGATTATGATGATCAGCTCGGGATAGTTCTTTGTGGCAACCTCCGTGAACTCCAGCCCGTTCATGAAAGGCATCGAAATATCGACAAAAGCGATATCCGGGCGCATATCGTCAATGACATTGATCGCCTCAATACCGCTGGCCGCTTCCCCCACGACCTCCATGTCGAGCGACGCCCAGTCGATCGAGGAAAGCATCAGCTTTCTGACCGGCATTTCATCGTCGATAAGCATAACTCTGTACATTTCTTTATCCCCCTGTTTTTATCACGAATTCAACCTCAGTGAATTCACCCTGTTCGCTTCTTATATTTACCACATCGTCGCGTCCGCAGAAGCCGCGTACACGCTCGATCGTGCCCCAGAGGCCGAAGCTGTCCGAGGTGTCATAGATGTCGGCGAAGGCGGAGTCCGTGTCTCCGTTATAACTCTTCTTCGAAAGTATCTCGTCTATCTGCTCCTGCGGCATTCCGATACCGGTATCATATACCGAAAGGTGCAGCAGACCGTTCTCAAAGCGGCTGGAAATGCGGATCAGTCCCATCTCGCCCTTCAATCTGATGCCGTGATAGATACTGTTCTCGACGATGGGCTGAAGTATGAGCTTCGGGATCCTGCAGTTCAATGTGTCCTCCGCGATATCGTACTCATCGGTCAGGATATCGCCGTAACGGAGCTTCTGGAGCGCCAGATAGTCTTTTATGATGCTGAGCTCAGTCCGGAGAGTGATCTCCCTTTCACCCTTGCTCAGGAAGTTGCGGTAGAAGCTTCCGAGCGTCTCGAGAGCCTTATGCACGTCCTCGGCACCGTCCTCCATCGCGAGATATCCGATCGTTTCAAGCGAATTGTACAGGAAATGCGGCTTTATCTGCTCGTGCAGCATGCGCATCTCCGCGCGGCGGATCGCCTTTTCATTGTCAAGGACCTTGTCAAAGAGGTCATTCACGCGCTCAACCATGCCGTTGTATGCGTCTTTCAGGACACCGATCTCGTTCTGCGGGATATCGATGTCGATCTTCTTCAGGGTACCTTTTTCTCCGGTCTCGTCAAGTACGCGGGTAACATCGGAGATGGGCTTTGTGATATTGCGGGTAATGTACATACCGGCAACGGCGATCGCGAACAGGAACACAAGTACCAGTCCGAGGATTACATAGACCGTTCCGTACATTACGAAGCCGTTCTCAATGGGCGTGGCGACCGCGATATATATGGGCATGTCGGAGATCTGTCTTACTGAGAGAAGGAGCGCCTGATTGCCGTCTTTGATATCCTTATGGACAGCCTCTTTGTTAATGTCGATTCCGTGCAGATAGCCGGGAACGCTTGGGTCGCCGGAGAGCAGTGTTCCTTCGGTGCCGAGCACCGCAATCTTTTTATTGGAAATGGAGATGAGCTTACTGTCAATGAAGACGCTCGATATGTTCATGATCATCATGCCGATACGCTGCTGCGTATTAACATCGTATACGGCACGGCTGATGCTGACGAGCGGGCGTCCTACGACTCTGGCGATACCGCCGTCCGCGTTGACCGAGATCACGGCGCCGCCTTTCTGGTCCTCGATCGTCTGTCTCCATTCGGGATCGTTGAGTACGGTGAAGTCCAGCGAATAGCGGTTTCTGTTCGATACGATATAGATTCCGTCGTCCCTGAAGCCGAATACCGAGTCGACCATGGTCGTGGGATTGAGAACGCGCATGATGCTGGACCTGGTATTATTGATAAATACGGCATCCACGGGAGTGCCGGTGGCCTTGAGGAATGTGACCAGACCGTCGTCCATCATGACCAGTCGCGAGATTTCCTTATAGCGGTCTATATCCGAGGAAATACTTTCCGAAAGGGTATTGAGGGTGTTGACGGCTTCGCGGGTGATGTTCTCGCGCCGTTCCTTGTTGACGATATAGAAGACCGAAATAAAAAAAGAAACCGACAATAAGAAGACTATGAGGAGCATGATCGCTCTCAAGCCCGATACCATCGATTTTCTTGATTTTATTTTATTGCTGCCTGCCCCCGTATCTGTCATGAACAAATGCGCCCCCATACATTCTACAGGTATTTTATCATTTTTTTTGTGGGATTACAAATGAAATTGTGCCGTGGGGACGGGGGCTGTGGGTCAAAAATAAAACCAGGGGGACGTTTCTTTTGGTACTGCAGTTACCAAAAGAAATGTCTCCCTGGCTACGGGGATCAACCTTTAACCGCGCCGACCATGAAGCTCTCCTGGATACGTCTGCTCATGAAGACATAAACAAGAAGCATCGGCATGGTGGCCAAAACAAGGCCGGCACCGACTATTCCCCAGTCGGTGATATTCGCGCCTTTCAGGTTAGATACGAATACGGGCAGTGTGTAGTGAGCCTCGTCACTGAAAACGCTCGCGAACATGAACTCGTTCCAGCACTGCAGGAAAATGTAAATACCCATCGTAGCGAGCGCGGGCTTCATCAGAGGCACGATGATGTGGAAGAATGTGCCCCAGAGGCCGCAGCCGTCGATACATGCGGACTCGTCAAGTTCCGTAGGGATATCATTCATGAAACCGGTACAGACAAGTATCGCCATGGATACCGAGAATGCCGCGTACGGAATGATAAGTGCCGTGTAGCTCTTTAACATATGGATCTTGCTGAGTGAGGAATATATCGGGTAAAGAGCCACATGCATCGGGATCGTGATACCGAGCATGAAAATGCTGTTTAAGGTCTTTCTTCCTTTCCAGACGATCCTTGTGATCGCGTAGGTCGCCATGAGCGCCGCGATAAGCGCGAGAGCGATGGCAAGCGTAACTACAAATACGCTGTTGGAGAAACATTTCTCCAGGCTGCCGTTGGCAAAGAAGTGCTTGACCGGAGGATTGCCGGTTTTCTTACCCATGTTGAAAACGCGGGTGTAGTTTTCCCAGAGCCATTTCCTCGGAAGTCCGATAACATTCTGGCCGGTGATCTCGCTCTTGTCCTTCAGTGAGAACGTGAGCAGATAGTAAATAGGGAACAGGTCAATGAGAAGCCATACAACGAGACCGATATATATCAGGACTTTCACGAACTTGTTCGTTTTTTTGACCGTATATAATTCCGGATTGAAAGTTGTTATTTCATTTCGTGCCATATGGATTTCTCTCCTTAAATAACCAGTTTACGAGGATAGCGAAGAAGAAGCACATTATGATCATCATAACGGCGATCGCGCTCGCTATGCCTCCGTAGTTTCCGAATACGTACCGGACGAGAAGCAGGCTTGGTACTTCGTATGGCAGATTTCGCGCGTCCTTTGCGAAGACCTTGATCAGATCGTAGGACTTTAAGGAACCTGTGATCGCGAAAATGATGCTGACCTTGATGACCGGCTTGATCGAAGGGATGACAACGTAACGGTTTACCTGCCCATCGGTAGCGCCGTCAAGCCTTGCGGCTTCGCGAAGTTCGGGAGACACGCCCTTAACGCCGGCGTACATAAGGAGCATGTGGTAGCCGACGAACTGCCAGATCGTGGGAATGAATACCGCGAGCAGAGCCGTTTTCTTGTTGGCCAGAAGTCCTTCGGTGGGAAGTCCCGACCAGTTGAAGAACTCGAAAGCCTTGGTGATGATACCGTAAATGGGATTGTATATTTTTTCCCACAGCATACCGATTACAACCGCGGAAATGAGCACGGGCATAAAGTATACCGAGAGATAGAATCTTTCGCCTTTAATTCCTTTACCCAGCATGAGTGCGAGGCCCAGTGAAAGGGGCAGCTGGATAAATACAGAGAGCGCTGCCAGTATCAGCGCGTTAGCGACCGCCTTGCCGAATCTGTAATGATCGTTGAACAGGTCGATGTAATTCTGGAATCCGACAAACGCGCCGGCATCGTCAAAGGTCCTGTACTCGTAAAAGCTGTGGTGCACGGAGCTGATGATCGGGTAGATCAGGACGCCGATGAAGAGAGCAAGCGCCGGAAGCAGAAAAAGTATAACTGTAAGGGTTTGGTTTTTTCTACGCATGGTGTTTTCCTTCTCAAAGGTAAGAAGTGGGGTTTCTTAATAAAAAAACGGCCTCTCCCATCCCTTTTTAGGAGACACGGGAAAGGCCGTTTGTCTTTTAAAACTTATTCAGTCCGTGAACTGAGATTATCTGATGGACTTCTTTAACTCAGCGATGAAGCCTGCGCCGTCAAGTTCCTTGCCGTAAACCTTAGCAACTGCGTTAAGGTAAGGCTCCTTGTCAACTGCGCTCTGAGCGGTATCACCGAAGAGAACGTAGCTGTCAGCGTTCTTGCAGATCTCGGAAACTGCAACGGTAAGAGGGTTGATGTCGCTTGTGTCATAGAAAGGTGTCCAAGCGGGAAGGCCGCAGCCATCAAGGTAACCGTAGTGGCAGATAGCCTTACCGAGCTCTGCTGCGAACTCAGCTGCAAGAGCCGCGTTGGGTGACGAAGCGGAAACTGCAAGAGTATCCGAAGGTCCGCCGATGAGCTGGCCGAGCTTTGACTTCGAAGAATCGATTACAGGGAACTCAGTAACCTTAACCTTGGAAAGGAAGGTGCCGTCATTAGCCTTTGAGAAGTCTGCGCAGTTCCAGGTACCGTTCTGATAGAAAGCGGTTCTGCCGTCGATGAAGTTCTGCTTAACATCGTCGTTGGGAAGAGAAGCACCTGCGGGATCGAAGTAACCCTTGTCGATCATCATCTGGAAGGTGTCAACTGCCTTTGCAACGTCTGCATTGTCATATGTAGCGCCGTTAACGAAGATATCGTTAAGAGCTGCGGAACCGATGGTCTTCTGGATGATGGGCTCAAGATACTCGGTTACGCACCAGGTCTCGCCGCCTGCGCATCCGAAAGGAATGATGCCTGCTGCAAGAAGATCGTCACAGCACTTGATGAGCTCGTCGTAGTTCTCCGGAACCTTGTCCCAGCCTGCCTGCGCAAGAAGGTCCATGTTAGCGAAGAGAGCAACGATGTTCATGGTTGTGGGAACGCCGTAGTGCTTGCCGCCGTAAGTGGTGTTGCCGAGCATGCTCTCAGGAAGCTCACTGCTGTACTTCGCAAGAGTATCGTCAAGGCAGTATACCTTGCCCTGATTTACGAAATCACCGAGGAATGCGCAAGACCATGTGAAGAAGATATCAGGGGTCTCGTTAGCTGCCATAGCTGCTGCGATCTTGGTCTTGTAGGTCTCGTTCTCGATTGCTTCCCACTGGAAGTCAACGTTGGGATACTTAGCTGTAACTTCCTCAATAGCCTTTACATAAGCATTGTGGTTTGAGTCAGACTCGGTAGCGATACACCACATGGTAATGGTGGTCTTCTCTTCGGTCGATCCGCCATTGTCTGTCTTGGTGTCGGTCTTTGTGTCCGTCTTGGTGTCTGTCTTAGTGTCTGTCTTGGTGTCGGTGTTTGTTGTACCGCTGTTGGTTGAGCCGCTGTTAGAGGGCTCCTCCGCCTTTTTACATGCTGCGAGTGAAAGGATCATAGCCACTGCAAGCAGTAAAGCAAGCATTTTCTTCATAAATACTACTCCTCCTTTTGATAAAAACTATTATTTAGTTTTTGCCGTGCGGCCGGTTTCGCGTCCGCTTAAGCAATTTCATTTTATGTGAGGATAAATGTTAAGTAAATGTAAATCCTTTACCTGTGAGAGGGAGATTTTTTACATCTTCACCAAAAGGAGGGGTAAAAAATGGACGTCTTACGTGTAAAATGTACAATAAAAACGGGTTTGTTTCAGAATCCCGGTGCGGCGGCCCCGGCTTTTTCACACGGGGGAGGGGTATAAGTGCATGCAGCTGCTTCGGGCAGTTTTTTTGGCGACTGTTACGTAACCTCATGGTTTTCTAGGCTTTCGCGGGAAATTACCTGCCAAGTCACAGGGCCGCCGCCATTCGGCGTCCGTGCCTCATGACGGCTAAAAATACATCCGTGTATTTTTGCCCTTGAGACCGGGCGAAAGCCAAG
>JAFZKM010000127.1 GCA_017553665.1 Lachnospiraceae bacterium | reverse complement strand
GACGATGAGTTCGAATGCGATATTGAAAAGGACGCGGATGAGGACCTCGGGATAGAGTTCGAAGCGGGGCTTATGGATGAATACAGGCATTGCTCGAACAAATGCATTTTCTGCTTTATAGACCAGATGCCTCCGGGAATGCGCGAAACGCTGTATTTCAAGGACGATGACGCCCGTCTTTCGTTCCTTCAGGGCAATTATGTAACGCTTACGAACATGTCCCCTAAGGATGTCGAAAGGATCTGTTTCTACAAGCTTTCCCCGATAAACGTTTCGATACATACGACAAATCCGGAACTGCGATGCAAAATGCTGCATAACCGGTTCGCGGGAGACGCGCTTAAAAAACTCGATACCTTCTGCGAGGCAGGGATAGAGATAAACGGACAGATAGTTCTGTGCAAAGGCTGGAATGACGGCGCGGAGCTGGACAGAACACTCGGAGATATCGAGAGATATCTGCCGAATCTCATAAGCCTTTCGGTAGTTCCGGTCGGACTTACGAAGTTCAGAGAGGGGCTTTGCCCGCTCGAGCCGTTCGGCGCGGAAGAGTCGGCAACGGTTATCGATCAGATTGAAAAATGGCAGAATTACTATTATGATAAATACGGTACGAGGATCGTATACGCATCGGATGAATGGTATCTGAAGGCAGGACGGGAGATCCCTTCACAGGACGCATACGAGGGTTTTCCGCAGATGGAAAACGGCGTGGGCATGGTAAGGACTCTGCTGGATGATTTTGAGGAGGCCATTGCCGAAGATGATTCGGACAGGATCATGAAGGGAACGTTTACGTTTGTGACCGGGAAGCTGATCGAGCCGATCTTAGCCAAACTCGCGGCAAGGATCACCGAAAAATATCCCGAAACACGAACAGAGGTGGTCGGGATCAGGAACGATTTCTTCGGAAATATGATCACCGTCGCCGGTCTGGTCACGGGACAGGATATCCTCGCGCAGTTAAAGGACAGGGACCTCGGAGACTATATCATCATGCCTTCGTGCATGCTCCGCGCGGGTGAGTCAGTGCTGCTTGACGACCTCACCGTTGAGGACCTTCAAAAGGCTTTACAAACAAATATACGTATAGTAAAATCAGGTGGATCTGCTTTGATAGACGTTTTGTGTGACGACTATACGGGCAGTTTTGAGAGAGAGGTACCTTATGAGCAAACCGATAGTGGCGATAGTCGGCAGACCTAATGTCGGCAAATCCACTTTATTCAACGCCCTGGCAGGCGAGCAGCTCTCGATAGTAAAGGATTATCCCGGCATTACGAGGGACCGCCTTTACGCGGACGCTACATGGCTTGACAGGTCATTTACGATAATAGATACGGGCGGAATCGAGCCCGATTCTTCGGATACGATCCTGAAGTCGATGAGAGAACAGGCCGAGATAGCGATAGATACGGCCGATGTTATCGTGTTCCTCGTTGATGTTCGTCAGGGTCTTGTCGACGCGGATTTCAAGGTCGCTGACATGCTGCGCCGTTCGCAGAAGCCCGTTGTCCTGACTGTCAACAAAGTCGATAATTTCAAACAGCTTGAGGCCGATGTTTACGAGTTCTACAATCTCGGGCTCGGCGATCCGATCGCCGTTTCATCGAGCAATAAGCAGGGCTTCGGCGAGCTGCTCGATGAGGTCGTGAAGTATTTCCCCGAAGATGAGGAAGCCGCTGATGAGGATGAGCGTCCGAGGATCGCAGTCGTAGGTAAGCCCAATGTCGGCAAATCTTCGCTGATCAACAGACTTCTCGGCGAGAACCGCTGCATCGTTTCCGATATCGCAGGAACCACCAGGGACGCGATAGATACGATCGTGGAGCATGACGGGAAGGAATACATTTTCGTCGATACAGCGGGACTCCGCCGTAAGAACAAGATAAAAGAAGACCTTGAGAAATACATGATCGTCCGCACGGTAAGCGCCGTAGAGAAGGCTGATATCGTGATCCTCATGATCGACGCGACCGAAGGCATTACCGAGCAGGACGCGAAGATCGTAGGCATCGCGCATGAGCGCGGACGAGGCATCATCATCGCGGTCAACAAATGGGACGCCATCGAAAAGGATGACAAGACCATGTACAAATTCCGCGACAAGATCGCGCAGACTCTGAGCTTCATTCCCTATGCCGAGATCCTTTATATCTCCGCGGCTACGGGTCAGCGAGTGAACAAGATTTTCGAGTCGATAGAAGTCGTTATCCAGAACCAGAACCTCAGGGTAAAGACCGGCGTTCTGAACGAGATACTGGCCGAGGCAGTAGTCCTTCAGCAGCCGCCCACAGATAAGGGCAAGCGCCTGAAGCTCTACTACATCACGCAGGTTTCGGTAAAGCCTCCGACATTCGTAATATTCTGCAACGACAAGGAGCTTTTCCATTTCTCATACCAGCGCTACATTGAGAATAAGATACGCGAGGCATTCGGCTTCTCGGGCACCTCGATCAGGATCCTGATCCGTGAGAGAAGCGAAAAAGAACAGTAAGAGGTTGATCTCAAATGAATCTTGCTACTGAAATAATCCTGTGCATTGTCAGCGGATATCTGATAGGTACCTTTTCGACGAGCTACATCATCGGAAAGACCAATCATCTTGATATCAGAGACTACGGAAGCGGAAACGCGGGCACCACGAACGCGTTCAGAGTCATGGGCAAAAAGGCCGGGATCATCACGTTCATCGGTGATTTCCTGAAGGCTTTCATCCCGCTCGTTATCATGAAATACGTGCTTTTGCGCGGAGCCGACGAGTGCTGCCTGCTGATGCTCGTATTCGGGATCATGTGCGTTATCGGGCACAATTATCCCGTATGGCTGCATTTTACAGGCGGCAAGGGCATTGCCGCGACAGGCGGAGTGTTCGTAGCGTTCGATCCCTGGATAATCATTCCCGGCGCGATCATTTTCGGCGGAGTGATCTATCTTTCGAAGTATGTTTCGCTCGGCTCGATCTGCGTTTCGGTGCTTTTCCCCATCTGGGTAATACTTACAAAGTCGGCGGATCCCTATTACGGCTGGCTTATAGCGATCACGTTCCTGTTTACGGCGTCCGCATTGTTCAGGCACCGCTCAAATATCGTAAGGCTCGCGAACGGTACGGAGAACAGGATCGGAGAGCATGTGGATCCCAAAGCTGCCGAAGCATCCAAAGAAATAGAATGACCGGATATAGAATGATCGTCTGAAATTAAGGAGGACAGCCATGTCTGTTACAGTACTTGGCGCCGGTACCTGGGGTACCGCCATCACCATACTTCTTGCGAACAAAGGTAAGGATGTGATCCTTTGGTCAAAGATCGAAAACGAGATTAAGACACTCGAGGCCGACAGAAGCTATATCAAGAATCTGCCCGGAGCAGTGCTTCCCGAGTCCGTAAAGCTTACCTGCGACCATGAATACGCATGTAAGACTTCCGAGCCCGAGCTTATCGTATTCGCGGTTGCTTCGCCTTTCGTGCGCTCGACCGCGCATCTTGTAAGTCCCTGTATCAAAGAAGGACAGAGGATCGTAAACGTGGCGAAGGGTATTGAAGAGGCTACGCTTTACACACTTCTCGATATTCTCAATGAGGAGATCCCGCAGGCCAATAATTCGGTGCTTTCAGGCCCGAGCCATGCCGAAGAGGTGAGCCGTCTGATACCTACTACAGTTGTAGTGGCATCGCATGACCGCGCAACCGCTGAGTTTTTGCAGGATATGTTCATGACCGATACATTCAGGGTATATACGAGCGACGATGTGATCGGAGTCGAACTCGGAGGCTCTGTAAAGAACGTTATCGCGCTGGCGGCCGGCATGTCCGACGGACTCGGTTTCGGAGACAATACAAAAGCGGCGCTGATGACCAGAGGACTGGCCGAGATCAACCGTCTCGGACTTGCGATGGGAGCGAAGCTTGAGACGCTTTGCGGACTTTCGGGAATAGGCGATCTGTTCGTTACATGCACGTCACATCACAGCCGAAACTGGAAAGCCGGCAATCTGATCGGCCAGGGCATGGATACCGAATCTGCGATGAAGGAAGTAAACCAGGTCGTTGAGGGTGTGCACTGCGCGAAAGCAGCGCTTAAGCTGGCGAAGAAGTACAATATAGAGATGCCTATCGTTGAACAGGTCAATAAGATCCTCTTTGAAGGAAAGCCCGCGCGCGAAGCAGTTTCAGAGCTTCTGCTGCGCGAAAGAAGAGCGGAACACGGTTCCATGAGCTGGTAGAATACCACCGGCGCGGGAACGGCCGCGGGGTGGCTTAAAAACTATAGGAGGGTTATGTCATGAGTGATTGCATCATCATCGGAATTGCGGGAGGTACCGCGTCCGGAAAAACAACCGTAGCACAGAAGATCAAAGAGGTATTCGGTTCCAATGTCGAGCTGGTTTCGCACGACTATTATTACCTGCCTCACAATGACATGACCTATGAGGAGCGCTCGAAGATCAATTACGATCATCCGAACGCGTTCGAGACCGACCGCCTGATACGCGACATCCGCGATCTGAAGGCCGGAAAGGCAGTGGACGTGCCCGTTTACGATTTCACGATCCACAACAGGGTCGACGAGACCGTGCGCGTGGAGCCCAAGCGCGTTATCATCGTCGAGGGTATCCTTGTTTTTGAGAATGAGGAGCTCAGAAGACTCATGGACATCAAGATCTTCGTTGACACCGATTCCGATGAGAGACTTGCCCGCAGAATATTGCGAGATGTTAAGGAAAGAGGACGTTCGCTTGATTCTGTACTTACCCAGTACACCACGACGGTTAAGCCGATGCATGACCAGTTCGTTGAGCCTTCGAAGCGTTACGCCGACGTGATAATCCCCAGAGGCGGCCAGAACAGCGTTGCGCTGGAGATGATCAACGAGAGGATCAAGAGCATTCTCAGATGAACTTAAATCGCAGTTGATGTAGTCTATACATGATTCAAAATAATTCTTAACTATTAATACTGGATATTTTGTTGTATTTTTTTGCAAAATATCCGGTTTTTTTGTTCAATTTTCTTGACAAAATTGTGTCAGCCTTGTAATATAGTCAATGGAATTGTAATAAAAACGTAATATTTGACTTTTCAACAGGAGGTAAGCAGTCTTGAAATTGACAGGTTTTAAGCGTTTTAATTTAATACTTTCAATTTCTCTTATTGTATGCCTTTTGGGGGGAACGACATACGTCAGTGCAGGTTATTTGTCGGGGGATGAAGCACTGGGAGGAGTTTCGTATTTCTTAGAGAAATACTATCAGAATGTAGGTAATGACGATGAAGGTGCTTCGGGTGCATTGCTTGCGGACGTTGTCACGATCCCGGAAAACGTTGCCATTGCAAAAGTTAATGATTATGTTAATATTCGTTCCGGCGCAGGAACCTCATACGGAGTAGTAGGTTACCTGCCGAAGAATGGCATGTGTACCGTCCTTGAACTTACTGAGGACAACAGCTGGGCAAAGATCGAATCCGGTGCTGTTACGGGATACGTATCATGCGATTATTTGTACACGGGAGAAGAGGGAAGAAAGAAGGCAGAAGAGCTCGCGAAGCTCATGGCTACAGTCAATGCCGGAACCGTTAATTTCCGTTCGACACCCGATACATTAAGCGATGATAACATTCTTGCTACAGTTACCAATGGTGAAGCTCTTGTAGTCATCGAAGAGACTGTTGTAAATAAGGACGACGAGACCACTCTCTGGGTTAAGGCTTATCTGGACGACATGGAAGGCTATATAGCCAAGCATCTCGTTACCGTAGCCTATGACTGGGTAAGAGCGGTTTCCATGACATCCATAGTTGGAGCTGATTCCGCAAGCAATCTTTCGTCGCTTCGCGCGGCTATCGTTATCGAGGCAAAGAAGCACATCGGACTTAAGTATGTCTGGGGCGGCAACTCGCTCAAGACCGGCGCCGATTGCTCGGGCTTCTGTCTTGCGGTTTACAGAGCGGTAGGCATCAGCACAAAGAACATGCCCCGCACCTCCACCGAGCTTGCATCCTGCTCGAAGGGCAAGAAGGTATCGTTATCTTCAGCGAAGCCCGGAGACCTGGTATTCTACGGTGATAAGTCAGGACATGTAAATCATGTCGCGATCTATATCGGCAACGGACAGATAATCCACGAGTCCGGAAGGAAGACCGGCTGCAAGATCTCTTCGGTAAATTATCGCACAGTACTTAAGATCAAGAATTTCATTGATTGACGGGTATTTGGGTTTACAAAGGCGTGCCTCTTAAGGGCACGCTTTTTTCTTGTCTTGCAGGGGAAGAAATGCTATAATTTTTCAGTTAGGGAAATTATACAACAAGCGGGAGGGCAAAATGCCTGAAGAGACACTTACCAAGCTTTCGGAGATCAACATCGGGGACGTTACTCCGGGCTTTAAGCAATATATTGACGTCAAAAAACAGTATCCGGACTGCATATTGTTCTACAGGCTCGGTGACTTTTACGAGATGTTCTTTGACGATGCCGTTGTGGCTTCGAGAGAGCTTGAGCTAACGCTCACGCGAAAGGCCTGCGGTATGGAGCTGAAGGCTGCGATGTGCGGAATCCCGTTCCATGCGTACGAGAGCTTCATGAACAAACTCGTCGAGAACGGCCATAAGGTCGCGATCTGCGAGCAGGTAGAGGATCCGAAGTTCGCTAAAGGTCTTGTAAAGCGTGAAGTCATCAGGATCGTGACTCCGGGAACCAATATTTCCGCGCAGTCTCTCGACGAGGCGCGGAACAATTATCTGATGTGCATTTATTACACCGGCGATATCTTCGGCGTATCTTTCGTGGATGTTTCCACAGGTGATTTCTATCTTACCGAGTGCGACTGCGCGAGCCGTGTATTTGACGAGATCACGGGATACAATCCGTCAGAGATCATCTGCAACGCAGCGACGATGATGAGCGGCATAGATTTTGACGGACTGAAGACCAGGAGCAATATCAGTTTCTCGACGCTCACAGAGGACTACTTCGATGAGGAGAATGTAACGGATCTTCTGCTGAAGCATTTTAAGAAAAACAGCTTTGAGGAGCTGGGGATCGGCGAATATGAGAACGGCAGGATAGCGGCCGGAGCAGTTTTTAAGTATCTGGTAGATACGCAGATGATCTCACTCGAGCATCTTACGCATATTACGCCTTATGTGAACGGCAAATTCATGGTCGTTGATTATTCGGCGAGACGAAATCTGGAACTCTGTGAGACGATGCGCGAGAAGAACAGGCGCGGGTCTCTGCTCTGGGTAGTCGATAAGACCAAAACCGCGATGGGAGCCCGAATGCTGCGCAGTTTCATTGAACAGCCGATGCTCGAGAAGGAAGATATAGAGCAGCGCCTGGACGCGGTGGAAGAACTGAAGAACAGCTATATTGACCGTGAGGAGATAAGGGAATACCTGAACACGATATATGATCTTGAACGTCTGGCCGGAAGGATAAGCTACCGTTCGGCAAATCCGAGGGATCTTACCGCGTTCGCGTCATCGCTTGAGATGCTGCCTTCGATAAAGATGCTCTGCGGACAGTTTAAGTCGGAATGCCTGAAGAACATACATGAGGAGCTCGATCCCTTAAGCGATCTTCGAAGCCTGATCTGCGACGCGATCGTAGACGAGCCTCCGATCCAGATAAAGGAAGGCGGCATCATCAGGCCCGGCTTTAACGAAGAAGTCGACAGTTTAAGGTCCGCGAAGACCGAAGGCAAGAACTGGCTGCTCGAGCTTGAGGCGCGGGAGCGTGACAAAACTGGCATCAAGAACCTGAAGATAAAATATAACCGCGTGTTCGGCTATTATCTTGAGGTTACGAACTCATTTAAGAACATGGTTCCCGCGGAGTGGATCAGAAAGCAGACACTCGCCGGCGCGGAGCGCTATACGACTCCGGAGCTCAAGGAACTTGAGGACAAGATCCTGAACGCCGAAGACAGGCTTTTCTCGCTTGAATACGCTCTATTTACAGAGATAAGGGAGAATATCGCGGCAAATATCGCGAGGATCCAGAAAACGGCAAAGGCTGTGGCGCTGCTCGATTCGTACGCGTCGATTGCCTATGTCGCCGAACGCAACAATTATGTGCGCCCGAAGATCAACAAAAACGGTGTGATAAACATCAAAAACGGCCGTCATCCCGTGGTCGAGCAGTTCATCGGAGCGGAATCCTTTGTCGCGAACGATACTTTCCTCGACAATAAGAACTCGAGGATCGCTATAATCACCGGACCCAATATGGCCGGCAAATCGACTTATATGCGTCAGACCGCGCTCATCGTTCTGATGGCGCAGTGCGGATTCTTTGTTCCGGCCGAGTCTGCCGATATTGGGATCGTCGACAGGATATTTACGAGAGTAGGCGCTTCAGACGATCTCGCGTCGGGCCAGAGCACATTCATGGTCGAGATGAACGAGGTCGCTTATATACTGAAAAACGCGACCGCCAACAGTCTGCTGATCCTGGATGAGATCGGACGCGGCACATCGACTTTTGACGGGCTCGGGATTGCGTGGGCGGTGGTCGAGTATATCAGCAGCAGAAAACAGCTTGGCGCGAAGACGCTGTTCGCTACGCATTATCATGAGCTTACAGAGCTTCAGGACAAGCTCGAAAGTGTAAACAATTACTGCATTGCCGTAAAGGAACAGGGCGAGGACATCATTTTCCTGAGGAAGATCATACCGGGCGGAGCCGACAGAAGCTACGGAATCCAGGTCGCGAAGCTTGCGGGACTTCCGGCGCAGGTGCTCGACCGCGCGAAAGAGATCGTCGAAATCCTCACGGATAATGACATTAACGGCAGGATACGTGAGAATGTCGAAGTCATCACGAGAAAACAGACCGGATCGAAGAAGGCCGTGAGCGACCTCGAGGCAGGTCAGATGAGACTTTCGTTCGGACCAGATCACAGTGAACTGATCGAGAAGCTGAAAGGCATTAAGGTCGATGAGCTGAG
>JAFZKM010000126.1 GCA_017553665.1 Lachnospiraceae bacterium | reverse complement strand
GGTAGTGGGCTCGGGCTCGGTGATCTTTACTACTTCGTTAAGGGTGATCGTAACGGTGCTGAACGCAACGAGATTGTCATAGTTCTTCAGAGTGCTGCGCTGCGATTCAATCTGATAACGTACATACGAAAGTCTGTCCTCGAGGGAAATGATCTCGTCAACGGTCTCTGCTTTCTCGAGAAGGGCGAGCAGGCGCTCCTGCTGGATCTCGAGAGACTCGGTCCTTGCTTCGAGATCGATGTAGGAAAGAGTGATATCTTCGGAACTCGATGACTGTGAGATTATGTTTCCGATATTTCCTACCTGATTCAGGAAGCTGTCAAGCATCTCGCTCGGAATTCTTAAAACGTAATTCGCGATCCTCGCATTGTTTGAATAACCGCGATTGTATCCGTAATAATAATTTGAATTCGTGATCGAAGAACTCTCGACATATCCGCCGAACGTGCCTACGTAACTCTCGATAGTCCTTACGCTCTGATCAAACTCGAGAGATTCGATGCTCATGTTGACACGCTTGATGAGCTTTCTTCCAAGGTCCTGCGGAACGATATCGGTGCCGGTAGCGGTTGTGTAATCGGAACCCTGTGAGCCGGGCGCGTCATCATTGTAATCGGCAGACGCCATTTCGAAGCTTTCGGAAGCATAGCCGTAGTCAGCTTTGGAATTGGTCTTTGTCGATTGTGGCGCGTGGGCGGATGTGAAGTTTACGCTGTCATAAGCTGCGCTCTTCGAGCATCCCGCAAGGATCACGGCGGTCATTAGTACCGCCAGGATCAGTGATAATCTCTTCTTCATAAAATTCTCCTCCTATTGTACAAAACTGTCTGTTAAAGCTCTCAGTCTGCTCTTTTCACACATTAGACGACAGATCCATTATACAGGTTCCAGAGAAATTTGGGTAGATTTGTCTTTCTCATTAGTGTGGACAATCCCCTGCAAAAAGTGGTATCATATACTATGGCGGTTTATGAATGACCGCCGTTAAAGAAATTCTTATAAGGAAGGCCCGAAAATGAACATCAATGAACAACTGGCAAAAGAACTGAACATTAAGGAGGCGCAGGTGGACGCCACCGTCAAGCTTATTGACGAGGGCAATACCATCCCCTTCATTGCACGATACAGAAAGGAAGTTACGGGTTCGTTAAACGACGAGGTACTGCGTAATCTCTTTGAAAGACTTACATATCTGCGCAATCTCGAAGAGCGTAAGACCGCCGTTATCGCAAGCATCGAGGAGCAGGGCAAGCTGACGGATGAACTGAAGGCAGCGATCATGGCCGCTACAACTCTCGTAGTAGTAGAAGACCTCTATCGTCCCTACAAACAGAAGAAGAGGACCAGGGCGACAGTCGCGAAGGAGAAGGGCCTCGAGCCTCTCGCGGATATCATCTGGGCACAGGATGCGGACAAACCCATCGAGGAGTACGCTGCGGATTTCATTTCCGAGGAGAAGGACGTAAAGACCGCGAAGGACGCTATCGCGGGCGCATGCGATATCATTGCCGAGAAGATCTCGGATGAGGCGGATTACCGTATCTGGATCCGCAAGGCTACGGGCGACGAGGGCGTCGTAACGAGTGAGGCGAAAGACGAGAAGGCCCAGTCGGTTTATGAGATGTACTATAAATTCTCCGAGAAGGTCAGCACGATACTCGGGCACAGAGTGCTGGCGCTCAACCGCGGTGAGGAAGAGAAGTTCCTGACAGTGAAGATAGAGGCTCCCGTAGACAGGATCCTTAACTATCTTCAGAAGATGATCATCAAAAAGGACAATCAGTATACAAACGACCTCTTAAAGGCTACGATCGAGGACGCGTACGAGCGTCTCATCGCGCCCGCCATCGAGCGCGAGATCAGGAATGACCTGACCGAGAAGGCAGAGGACAGCGCGATCAAGGTATTCGGAAAGAACCTGACGCAGCTTCTCATGGCGCCTCCCGTGACCGGACATGTGGTTCTCGGCTGGGACCCCGCGTTCAGAACAGGATGTAAGCTTGCCGTAGTAGATCCCACGGGTAAGGTCATCGACACCGTCGTTATCTATCCCACCGACGGTCCCCAGAAGAACATTCCGAAGGCGAAGGCTATCTTAAAGCAGCTGATCGCGAAGTACAATATCACACTTATTTCCGTAGGAAACGGAACCGCGTCGCGTGAGTCCGAGCAGGTCATCGTGGAGCTCTTAAAGGAGATCAACAAGCCCGACCTCAGCTACGTGATCGTAAGCGAGGCAGGCGCTTCTGTTTACTCAGCAAGTAAGCTCGCGACCGAGGAATTCCCGAATTTCGACGTGGGACAGCGCTCGGCGGCTTCGATCGCGCGCCGTATTCAGGATCCTCTCGCGGAGCTCGTAAAGATCGATCCGAAGTCGATCGGCGTAGGCCAGTATCAGCATGACATGAACCAGAAGAAGCTCGGCGAGGCTCTGGAAGGCGTGGTCGAGGACTGTGTAAATAAGGTCGGCGTGGATCTTAATACCGCGTCGGCATCCCTGCTTGAGTATGTTTCGGGTATTTCGAAGCCCATCGCGAAGAACATCGTTGCTTACCGCGAGGAGAACGGACGCTTCGTATCGCGCGCCCAGCTGCTGAAGGTTCCGAAGCTCGGACCGAAGGCGTACGAGCAGTGCGCGGGCTTCCTGCGCATCGTGGGAGGCAAGAATCCTCTCGACGCTACGAGCGTGCATCCCGAGTCCTATGAGGCGGCTACGAAGCTTCTCGAGAAGCTCGGCTTTACTCCCGACGATATAAAGAAGGTACAGGCGGAGCAGGCGAAGGCCGTAAAGGCAGCACAGACCAAGGCTAAGGCCGAGGCAGACGCTGCGGACAAGGCAGCCCGCCGCGGCAATGACCGCAAGGGCGGAAACCGCGAAGTTACTATCAGGAACACGAATTCGGCCATGGGCCAGCTCCTGATGAAGGCGTACGCGCAGTCGGGCATGAAAGTGGAGGCAGAGGCTCCCGCGGCAAAGTCCGGCGCGAAGGGTAAGACAGACAATTCATTTACCGATGTAAGCGCTGCGGGCAGCGGACTTTCGCATCTCGGAAGCCTGGTAAAGGATAAGAAGAAGCTGGCTGAGGAGCTCGGCATCGGCGAGATCACGCTCACCGACATTATCAAAGAGCTCGAGAAGCCCGGCCGCGATCCCCGTGAAGATATGCCGAAGCCCATTCTCCGTACCGACGTTATGGAGATGAAGGACCTGAAGGAAGGCATGATCTTAAAGGGAACCGTGCGCAATGTCATCGATTTCGGCGTATTTGTCGATATCGGAGTACATCAGGACGGACTCGTTCATGTTTCGCAGATCACGAACAAGAAGTTCATCAAGCATCCTCTCGACGCCGTAAGCGTAGGCGATATCGTTGAGGTCAAGGTCATGAGCGTCGATCTGAAGAAGCAGAGGATCCAGCTCACGATGATCATTTAATGCAATACAGGATTTGAGGAAGATAAAATGTCAGGGATTAACGAGGGAACAACCAAAAAGAGAGGGATCAGCGAGCTCGCGCACATCAGCACTCTTTCGGAAGAGGAGCTGAAGGAAGCCGAAGAAACCGCGGAGGCTGCCGTTCCGGGAGAGGCTGCGGAGAGCGAAGCAGGAGAGAAGCAGAGCGTGGCGGATTATCTGCCGCAGGGCATTGCGCAGGAGAGCGCGAAGAAAAAGAGGATCGAGCATACCGAGCCGAGCTTTGTCATCGCGGCGAAACCCGACAGAAAGTGCATGTACGAGTTCATGTTCTATCATTCGTATATGAACGTGATGGGCGCTTTATCGGCGGTGCTCGGTATCGCTGCGCTGGTATTCGTGATCATCGGCTTCGTAAAAGGATTTGACACGATCCAGATCGTGCTGTTCGGCGCGATCGCCGCGATGTTCCTTGCGAACAGCCCGCTGACGCTGTGGTTTAAGGCAAAGAAGCAGTCTGACATGATCTGCGACCCGAAGAACACCATCACATACACCTTCAGCGATGAGGGCTTCGATATGGCGAGAGGTGACGACGAGTACGCGGACTTCACATGGGACAAGATGTATAAGGTAAAAGAGGGCAAGACCGGTTACTACATGTATATCGCGAGGAACCGCGCGTTTGTTATCCCGCGTGACGAGGTGATCGACAGGCACGGATTCAACGCTCTGCTGAAGAGGCATGTCGAAAAACGCCTTCTGCTTGCCAAAGAGGAGTTATTATAATGCTTACGGAAAGTAATTCGGCTGAGGAGACCTTCGAGGCCGGACGCAAAATGGGCCTTGAGGCGAAGCCGGGCACGGTGATCTGCCTGTCGGGCGATCTGGGCACCGGAAAGACCGTATTTACAAAGGGAGTGGCAGCAGGCCTCGGGATAACCGAGCCGGTCGTGAGCCCTACGTTTACGGTGGTCCAGATCTACGAGGAAGGAAGACTCCCGCTGTATCATTTCGATGTGTACAGGATCGACGATCCGGGCGAGATGGAGGAGATCGGATACCGCGACTATTTCTACGGCGACGGCGTAACGATCATCGAATGGCCGGAGCTGATCGAAGAACTGATCCCCGAAGAGGCGGTCCGAGTGACGATCACTAAGGATACTTCGCGAGGGTTTGATTATCGAAGGATTGAAGTAAAATGCTGATAATAGGAATTGAAAGTTCGGCACTCGTCGCGTCGGTCGCGATAGCGGAGGACGACAGGCTGGTTGCCGAATATACGATGAACAATAAAAAGACCCATTCGCAGACACTGCTTCCGATGCTGGAAGAGATAGTATCAGCGGCGGGGATCGAACTGAATTCCGCGGACGTGATAGCCATATCGCGCGGACCGGGCTCATTTACGGGACTGCGCATAGGTTCGGCCACGGCGAAGGGACTCGGGCTCGCGCTGAATAAGCCGCTCGTGGAGGTGCCGACGCTAGATTCGATGGCGTATGACCTGTACGGAGCGGGTGACGCTCTGATCTGTCCGATCATGGACGCGCGCAGGCAGGAGGTTTATTCGGGAATCTATGAATTCGTTCCGCTGAGCCGCTGCGAGGCGGAGAAACAGTCATACTCGCCGGTTTCGGGCGTGAGAGCGGGCGAGGATCCGCTCGTGCTCACGGTTGTCGAAAAGGAGAGCGCGGGGCCGGTAGCGGGGGTTATTGAAAAACTGAATTCTTTAGGGAAGAGTGTTATATTCCTCGGCGACGGAGTGCCCGCGTACGCGGATCTGATCGCGGAGGGGATGAAGGTGCCGTATTCGTTCGCGCCCGCGCAGCTCTCACGGCAGCGCGCAGGAGCGGTGGCACTGCTCGGAATGAGACTTTTTGAACACGGCATTACCGTAGACGCCGCGGATCACGCGCCTGTTTATCTGCGTGTTTCGCAGGCGGAGAGGGAGAAGGGCTGAGCAAACTGTGAGCGGCCGGAACGAAGTGAAGGCGGGCAGCATAGGGGGGACATATTATGGACATGCAGCTGCGTGACATGGCGGCAGCGGATCTGTTCAAGGTAGCGGATCTCGAGAGACGACTGTTTTCCGATCCCTGGAGCATTGACTCCTTCAGGGGAGCGCTCCGGAGCCAGAACCAGGTATTTCTGGTCTGCGACGATGACGGGACCATTGCCGGTTACTGCGGTATGCTCATGGTGCCCGGAGAAGGCCAGATACTGAATGTCGCGGTGGATGAGAACTATCGCAGGAGAGGCCTGGCCACCGAGATGCTGAACGCGATGATCGATATCGGTACCACAAATGAGATCTTCCTGTACACTCTTGAGGTCAGGGAGAATAACGAGCCTGCGCTCGCGCTGTATAAAAGCGTCGGTTTTGTGCCGACCGGAAGACGCAAAGGATATTACAAGAATCCCGAGGAGGACGCGATACTGATGGATCTGGACCTTACGGATCCGAATACTTTAAAGCGCTTCGGGATAGAAGATTGAGGAAGATAAATGCTGGATGTATGTTTACTGGGAACCGGAGGAATGATGCCGCTCCCGCGCAGAAGGCTGACCGCGCTGATGCTGAGGCTCAACGGACACAGCCTGCTGATCGACTGCGGCGAGGGAACTCAGGTTGCCATCAGGGAGCAGGGTTGGAGCTTCCATGATATTGATATAATCTGCTTTACGCATTACCACGCGGACCATATCAGCGGTCTGCCCGGACTGCTTCTGTCCATCGGCAATGCGGAGCGGACCGAGCCCGTCACGCTGATCGGCCCGAAGGGGCTTGCGCGTACGGTCGAGGCACTGCGCACGATCGCGCCGGAGCTGCCCTTTGAGCTGAAGTATCTGGAGATACAGGCGCCCGCGCAGGAGTTTAAGCTGTTTGATTACAGGATCGAGACCTTTAAGTGCAATCATAATGTTCCGTGCTTCGGATACATTGTAAATGTGGACCGTCAGGGCCGTTTTGATCCCGAG
The DNA here is from genome assembly GCA_017553665.1 of Lachnospiraceae bacterium. The sequence goes on along the minus strand of JAFZKM010000126.1, from coordinate 2,089 downwards.
AAGGCAAAGGAGAACAATGTTCCGCTCTGTCTCTGGAGCAGGCTTCAGAAGGGCATGGAGCTCGATCACGAAGGCAGGCATTTTACGCAGGATATGATCCTGGGCCCCGCGAGAAAGGGCATCAAGGTTACGTACTGCACCGATTCGAGGCCGGTTGAGGCCATGATCGGAGCGGCTTCGGGCGCGGATCTGTTCATCTGCGAGGGCATGTACGGCGAGCCGGATTCGGAAGCGAAGGCGCGCGACCACAAGCACATGACCTTTGCCGAGGCGGCGAAGATCGCGGCGAAAGCCGATCCTCAGCCGAAGGAGATGTGGCTGACTCATTACAGCCCTTCACTGATCAGGCCCGAGGAATTTATGGATCCCGTGCGCGGGATATTCCCCAACGCTTTCGCGTCGAAGGATCTGCGCAGCACGGAGATCGGATTTGAGGAAGAATAAGCGGAGACGGGCAGAACAGCGCGAAGCGCAGACTGCGTATGACCGGAGGTGAGCAAATGGCACAGCCTAAGAAAAAGACATCCGTCGGAGGAACGATAGTATGTATCGCTCTGGCCGCGGCCGTGATCGTGGGCATTTACATGTCCGTGACCAGGAACAAACAGAAGAACGCGATCGAGGCGGATGCGGATGTTACCGAGGCGACCACGCTCATCGCGAGGGATCTTGATAAGGATTATCCCGCGACCGTGCGCGAGGTGATGAAGTATTACTGCCGCATCACGAAGTGCCTTTACAGCGACGATGTTTCCGAAAGCCAGCTGACCAGACTGGTGGACAAGCTGCGCGGACTCTATACCGACGAATTGCTTGAGAAGAACGACAGGACCGAGATGATCGGCCTGATCAAGACCGAGATCAAGAATTACGAGAAAGCCGGGACCAGGATACAGAGCTATAATGTGGCGGAATCCGGCGAGATCACATATTACCGCAACGAAAACCCGCAGCGAGCGGTGATAAATATTTATTTTACTTTAAAACAGGAAAAGGACAGCTCATTTGAGCGCGCGTACGAAGAGTTCGTGCTCGTGCAGGATGAGAATGCCCGTTGGAAGATAATGGGCTGGCGCCTTTCGGAGGATCAGTAACGGTGGAAAAAGATGTTTTGATTCTTTCAATAGAATCGTCTTGCGACGAAACGGCAGCTTCGGTTACGAAGAACGGCCGTGAGCCGCTTTCGAATATCATTTATTCGCAGATCGACCTGCATACGCTGTACGGCGGAGTGGTGCCAGAGATCGCGTCGCGAAAGCATATCGAGAAGATAAACCGCGTGGTACAGGCGGCTCTCGATGAAGCTTCGGTGGGGCTTAAAGACCTTGACGCGGTGACCGTGACTTACGGACCGGGACTGGTCGGAGCGCTGCTCGTGGGCGTGGCCGAGGCAAAAGCGATCAGTTACGCGGCGGGATTGCCGCTGGTCGGAGTACATCACATTGAAGGCCATATCGCGGCGAATTACGTGGAGCATAAGGACCTAGAACCGCCTTTCTTATGTCTGGTGGTGTCAGGCGGACATACGCATCTCGTGATCGTGCGCGATTACGATAAATTCGAGATCATCGGAAGAACACATGACGACGCGGCGGGAGAGGCTTTTGACAAGATAGCCAGAGCCGTCGGGCTCGGATATCCGGGCGGTCCTAAGGTCGACAAATGCGCGAAGGAGGGCAGGCCCGACGCGGTGACATTCCCGCGCGGACATGTGGCCGGAAGCCCTTACGATTTCAGTTTCAGCGGACTTAAATCCGCGGTGCTGAATTATCTGAATTCCTGCAGGATGAAGCAGGGACTTGACGGAAGCACGGTTTATTCCTCGAAGACCGGCAGGGAGGATTTTGATCCCCATGAGCTGATCGATCCGGAGGAAGGGATCACGGTGGCCGACGTTACGGCTTCTTTCCAGGCGGCAGTGGTCGATGTGCTCGTGAGCCATACGATCGAGGCCGCGAAGGAATACGGCTTTGACAGGGTGGCCATGGCCGGCGGAGTTGCGTCGAACTCGGCGCTTCGCGCAGGTATGAAAGAAGCGTGCGAGAAGAACGGAATGAAGTTGTATTATCCGTCACCCGTTCTTTGCACG
>JAFZKM010000125.1 GCA_017553665.1 Lachnospiraceae bacterium | reverse complement strand
CGCATCCTTTAAAGCCTTACCAGCCTTGAACTTAGGAGCCTTTGATGCAGGGATCTTGATAGCCTTCTTGGTCTGAGGGTTACGTCCTGTTCTAGCGGGTCTCTTGGTAACTTCGAAAGTACCGAAACCAACGAGCTGAACCTTACGTCCTGCCTTAAGTTCTGCGGTAATAGCCTCGATAGCAGCCTTCAGAGCCTTCTCTGAATCCTTCTTTGATAACTCAGCCTTCTCAGCGATAGCTGCAACTAAATCAGCCTTGTTCATAATAATTCCTCCTCGATTAGAAAAATAAATGAAATCCATATCGGATCATCAATTTATTTATAAACGTTAGCGGGGTCTTTGTCAAGGCAAAATAGTGAAAAAAAGCCTTATTTTAAAGGATTTTCACGTTTTTAATACCTTCTTATCCTATCTTGTGAATCATCATTCGTTTTTATGATCTTTTTGAGTATAACATAGTACCCGTTTCCGGGCGAAACCTCCACGAAAACCCTGTCTCCTTCATGCTTTCCGAGAATGGCTTTCCCGAGCGGGGACTCAATGCTGATCAGGTTGTTCAGGACATCGCCGCGGATCGAAGTCACAAGACGGAAAGTATCGGTCTCACCCTCCTCCTCGAAGAAGACTTCGGCGGTATTGTTAATTCCCATCTCATCAGCCTTTGAACTGTCATCGATCACGGTCGCGTTCTTCAGCATCCTCTCGAGATACCTGATCCTCGACTCGTTCTGGTTCTTGTCCCTTTTCGCCGCGTAATACTCAAAGTTCTCGCTCAAGTCGCCCTGCGCGCGCGCCTCCTTTACGGCCTCGATCGCGTCCTTGCGCACTACCAGCTTTCTGTACTCTATTTCCTCGCGTATTTTGTCAACATCGCTCTTTGTCAGATCTTCACCCATGATATTCACCCTTTTCTTTATTCCTGTCTGTTTACCTTCGCGGAAGCGTCATACGGAACGGACGCCGCAGGCTCCGCCTTGCGCTGATGATTGGCCGCGTCGCGCTTTAAATACCGCTCGATGGGGTTAACGACGCCTCCGTCCTCGCCCGCGATATAGTCCCGCGTCTTCCCGAAGAACAGCTGCTTATGTGACAGATGCAGGATATGGTTCGAATACTTCATCGCCTCGTCCAGATCGTGTGAGACCATGATGATTGCTATCCCCTGCTCCTTATTGATCTTCGAGGTCAGCTCATACATATCGCGCGCCGCTACGGGATCGAGTCCCGACACAGGCTCGTCGAGGAGCAGAAGCTTCTTTGTCGCGCACAATGCCCTCGCGAGCAGCACTCTTTGCTGCTGTCCGCCCGACAGGTCCTGATAGCATTTGTCCCGAAGGTCCGTAATGCCGAGCAGCTCCATGTTCTTATCAGCCTCAGCGTAATCCTTCTTTGTCATGAAAGGACGCCATCCCATGCTGTTTATGCGGCCCGAGACCACTACCTCGCGCACGCTCGCCGGGAAATCCTTCTGTATCTGAGTCTGCTGCGGCAGATAACCGATCTCGTTCGCCTTCAGACCGTCGCCGGTCTCGATCCTGCCGGACATGGGCTTGATCAGACCGAGTATTCCCTTTACAAGAGTGGACTTTCCCGCTCCGTTCTCACCGATCACACAGAGATACGTATCCCGGCCGACCGAGAAATTGATATCACTTAGGATCGGCACTCCGTCATATCCCAGCGTTACATGATTGCATGTTAATATCGACATTATTATTCCTCTTTCCTGCATTTCTCGCAGGTTCCGTAAAGTATCGAGCCCTTGCAGATGATTGAAAAGCCGTGATGCTCCTCGATATGCTCGTTTATCTCATCCATGAAATGACAGTCAAGATGGATGACCTTTCCGCATTTGACGCACTGCAGATGCAGATGGCTCTCGCAGTTCCTCGACGGCTGCGCGAACTGATACAGCGCCACCTCGCCCGAGTCCGCCGTGTATTTGTTGACCGTGCCTTCCTCGGAAAGCCTGCCCAGATATCTGTAGACGGTGGAAATGTTCACATCCATCGAGTTCTTCTCGAGATGCTTCATTATGTCGCCCACGGTGAGCGCGCGGTCCGCGTTATTCTTCAGGTATTCGGCGATCTGCGTACGTGCCGCCGTCCTGTATGATTTCTTGTCTGCCATAATTTCTCCGATCCCGACAGTGTTACTATTCACAGCTGTCCTGTCTGCACTCATAAACCTTTCGGCATTCGCCGAAAATCGCCGCTTTAGCGGCTCATGTTTACTCGTGCACTCAGGCCAGCCTCCACAGAACAATATGTATACGTTCAAAGATGCAAGCAAGCTTGCACTTTGCACTTATACATATTGCCTGTGAATAGTAACACCGTTTTGCAAATGGTTTGCAAATCATGTTAGCACGCTGTCCCATAAATGTCAAGAATCCTGCCTTCCGGCAGGATTCCCGTTTACTTTTATTTATTGATGACCGCGCTGTCCATGATCACGCTCTCGGCCTTCTCCTGAAGAACCGATTTGTGTACGATGTCATCGATTTCTTCCTGGGTAATGGCCTCAAGAACCTCTTCCTTGCTCTCGAATCCGTAGTAATCGAAGAAGTATTCCTCGAATTTCTTCTCGTAATCTTCCTCTGTTACCTCAAAGCCCTCTTCCTCGGCTATCTTGTCGAGCGCACGGCTGTACTTGATCGTGAAGGTGTACTGATCCTGCATGAACTGATCATATTCCTCGGCCGACCATCCGTAGTACATTCCGAAAAGCGTGGCAGCGTCCATTCCGTAGTAGGACAGGTACATATTATCATAATAGTCCTTCCAGTAAGCCACGGTATCTGCGATCTCTTCGTCAATGTCGCCCTCGTACGTGCAGTTCTCGATGACCTTCTGGGCGATCGCGTTCTTCGCGATGTCGTCCGCCTCCTGCGTCGCGTCTGCCTCAAGCTCCTCCCTGATCGAGGCTCTGTACTCGGCAACGGTCGAATACTCGGTATTCTCGGAAATGAACTCGTCCGTAAGCTCGGGAGTCTCAAGCGTGTAGATCGCGTTGACCGTAACAACGAATGTAACGGGCTTGCCCGAAAGCTCCTCATTGTTCGGGTAAGGATCGGGGAACGCGATATCAAGGTTCACGGTATCGCCCGCGTTCGCGCCTACCAGACCTTCTTCAAAGCCCGCGATGAATCTTCCGGAACCGAGTTCCAGCTCGAAATCCGTATCGGCTCCGCCGTCAAACAGCTCGCCGTTCATGTATCCGGTATAATCGATCAGCACGATGTCGCCCAGCTGCGCGGGTCTGTCGGTAACCTCAGTCTCCTCCGAGCAGTCCTCGAGGAAAGCATCGATCTGTTCCTCAACGTCTTCGTCCGTTATGGGCTCATAGTCATAATCGACCTCAATGCCCTTGTACTGTCCGAGCGTAACGATGACATTGTATTCCTTTGTTCCGGGATCAACGATATCGATCGTGTTATCGGGATCCGTGGATGCTGCATCCGTAGGTACCGCCGTAACATCGGGATCGTCTGTGTCAGTCTGCTTATCCTTATCCTTCGAGAACATGGATGTGATCGATGAGAAGAATCCGCCTTCCGCTCCATCCTTGCTGTTCTTTTTGTATTCCTTCAGGAACAGTACTACAAATACGACAATGACCGCCACGAGCACCAGAATTATGCTGATAAGGACCGCCGTGGTCCTCTTCGATGCCTTGATCGTCGCCGCTTCCTTCTCGTCAACGAAAGGCGCGTCAAAATATTCCTTGTCGAGCCCTCCGTAGGGTTCTTCATTCTCTGTCTCTTTCAGGGTGTCTGCCGCATTTTCGGCAGCTTCCGCCGCTTCTTCCGCTATCTCTTCGACTGTTTCAGCGGCGTCCTCAGCAGTCTCATCGACCGTTTTCACCGTCTCGTCGATGATATTGTTCTCTTTGTTCTGTTCGTCCATTTTACTCCGTTCCGCGCCGCAGCGCTTTTGCAAATATCCCACGTCCGAATGTTTTCGGACCGTGCGGCTTTCCCTACTTTAGCACGCAATTATGTTTTTTCTGTGAAGGATCATTCGTAAGTTGCGGATTCTATGATATCGATCGTGGGCTTATATCTCAGCCACGCCTTCGCGTAGATCTTGTCCTTTGTAACAAGTCCCCATTCTCTGGAATCCTGTGAAACCTTGCGGTTATCGCCCAGAACAAAATAACTGTTCTCCGGCACGACGACAACTCCTTCCGCTTCCGCGATAAACTGGCCGCTGATCTTTGTGGTCTGTCCGTCGATATAGGGCTCGTCAAGCGGTGTAGCCGACCCGTTTACATATACTTTTCCGTCCGCTATCTTAATGGTATCGCCCGGGCATCCGATGACGCGCTTTACATATGTCTCCTCGGTGTTCTTCGGATACGCGAAGAAAATGATGTCTCCGCGCTTCGGCTCACTGAACAGATACGCGAGCCTGTTGCCGATCACGCGGTCGCCCACCTCAAGCGTATGTACCATCGAGCTTGAGATGACCTCGGTCTTGATGATAACAAAATGGGTAATGCAGAAGGCCAGGATATAGGCAACGACAACGACCAGTATCCAGCTGAATATCTCACGCTTAACGTCAACCTTATTCTTTTTCTTTTCTTCCGCCGCGGAAATAGCGGCTTCATCGTCCAGGGCCGCCAGCCTCATCGCCTGCTCGATCTGCGCTTCGGCTCTTTTTTCTTTAGCCTCTTCGGATATATTCTCTTCTTTTAAGATTCCTTCCTTTACGGTCTCTTCCGTATCCTTGTAATTATCTTCCACGGTTTTGCCCCTCTCGCTGTATTGGGTACCGGCACAAAATGCTCAATACCCTGCCAAACCTTTATTATAGCCTAAAACCCGCAGTTTTTCAAGCTGTCCGGTTTTTCCCGTTCTTTACTGCCCGGCTTCACAGATCATTCCGGTCCGCAAATCCCGTAAGGAATATCTCCGCTCCGGGATAAGTTTCTTTCAGCACTATGCCGGCCGCCCCGGCTGCCTCTTTTTCCTCAAACAGTCCGAATACCGTGGACCCGCTGCCGCTCATCATGCTTCCCGCGGCTCCGAGCTCTTTCATCTTTGCCTTAATATCCTCGATCTCCGGGTGCATACCGACCGAAACCGGCTCGAGCACATTTCCCATGGAAGCGCACATCGCGCGCAGATCCCGCGCTTCTATCGCGTGTATCAGGCCGTCAATATCAGGATGCTCATGCTGCGGTTCCCTGTCGTAAGCCGCGTATGCTTCCTTCGTAGAAATACCGACCGGCGGCTTTACAAGCAGTACATGCGCAAAAGGCGCGGAAGGCAGAGGCGTCAGTATCTCCCCGATCCCTTCGGATATCGCGGTACCGCCCATCAGGCAGTAAGGCACATCCGCGCCCAATCTTACCCCGTATGCAGCCAGTTCTTCCGGTGACAGTCCGAGCCCGTAAATCTTATTCATCGCCTTGAGGGCCGCGGCGCAGTCGCTGCTGCCGCCGGCAAGGCCCGCGGCTACCGGGATATTCTTTGTGAGACGCACCCGCATTCCGTCAGTGAT
>JAFZKM010000013.1 GCA_017553665.1 Lachnospiraceae bacterium | reverse complement strand
GCTGCTGATCGACATCCTTCGCAAGGAATGGGGATTCAAGGGACATGTTACATCCGACTGCTGGGCGATCAAGGATATCAACGAGAATCACTGCGTGACCTCGACTCCCGAGGAGAGCGTCGCGCTCGCTGTAAATAACGGCTGCGATCTGAACTGCGGAGACATTTTCCAGTACCTGATCAAGGCGGTGGACGAAGGACTTACATCCGTTGACGTGATCGATGAGGCTTTGATCAGAGTCCTGACCACAAGAATGAAGCTCGGTCTCTTCGACGCGCCCGAGGGCAATCCGTACGCTGATATCGATTATTCGAAGGTTGACACTCCTGAAGCCAGAGCATTCAATCTTAAAGTCGCGAAGGAATGTGTTGTCCTCCTGAAGAATGACAATAATACGCTTCCGATCGACAGCAAGGCAATAAAGACCATCGGCGTGATAGGACCCAACGCCGACAGCCGCAAGGCTCTTGTCGGCAATTATGAGGGTACCGCTTCCGAGTACATTACCGTGCTCGAGGGCATCAGACGCGAGGCCGAGGAAGCAGGCATCAGAGTATTTTATTCAGAGGGCTGCCACCTCTATAAGGACAAGATGTCAGGCCTCAGCAAGAAGAATGACCGTCTCGCCGAAGTAAAGGCAGTATGCGAGCAGAGTGACATCGTTGTTCTGTGCATGGGTCTTGACGCGACACTTGAAGGCGAGGAAGGCGATACGGGCAATGAATACGGCAGCGGCGATAAGCCGAACCTTAAGTTCCCCGGCTATCAGCAGCTGATCATGGATACAGCGGCGGCATGCGGAAAGCCGGTTGTTCTCGTGGTGCTTTCGGGAAGCGCGCTCGCGCTCGACGGAGCGGCGGCAGAGATCCCCGCGATCCTGCAGGGCTGGTATCCCGGAGCTCAGGGCGGAAAGGCGATAGCCGAGATCCTGTTCGGCAAGGCTTGCCCCGGCGGAAAGCTTCCGCTCACATTCTACAGTGAGAACAATTCGCTGCCCGGCTTCACCGATTATTCGATGAAGAACCGTACATACCGCTATATGGTAGAGGATCCGCTCTATCCGTTCGGATACGGCCTCAGCTACACGACCTTTGAACAGAGCATTAAGGAGATCCGCAGGAACGGCAGCGCGGTCAGCGGCACGGCTGAATTCGCTGACGGTGATACGCTCGAGATCGACGCGGAACTTAAGAATACCGGCAAATATGAAGGCGGCGTGACCGTACAGGCTTATGTGGAGTACGGGATCGAAGGTGCTCCCGTAAGACAGCTGAAAGGCTTAAAGAAGCTTTATCTTGCGCCCGGCGAGAGCCGCGTGACCACGATAAAGCTCGATAACGCGGCATTTTCTCTCTTTGACAGAGACGGCGTGCTGAAGCTCAATAAGGGCTCATACAGAGTTTACCTCGGCGATTCGCAGCCCGATGAACTGAGCCGCAGGCTGACCGGAAAGAAGTGCGATCAGATAAACGTGGAGATCAGATAATAGAAAATAAAAACATCCTCTTGTAAAAATCGGAGATCGATGATAGAATGGAAACTAGATTAAGAAGTTACGGTTTCCAATATTATCGGTCTCCGATTTCCTTTCTAAGGCGGGTGATTATATGAAAGACGAGAACGATCTGAAGATCAAGGTCGCGGAAGCGGCTATGAAATGTTTTAATGAAAAAGGCGTAAAGTTCAGGATGGACGATGTGGCAGCGATGCTGCAGATGAGCAAAAAGACGCTCTACAAGCTCTACGACAGCAAGGAAAAGCTTGTGCTGAAGGCAGTCGATCTGGGCTTCGGCGCTGTCATGGAGAGCAAGCAGGCCATCATTGACGATCCGGACATCGGAATGGTAGAGAAGATCAGACAGGTGATCATCGCCATCCCGGACAGATACCAGACCGTGGACTGGAGACGGCTATACGAGTTCAGGGAATCCTTCCCCGAGGCGTACGCGCGCATACAGTACTATCTGCAGAACAACTGGGAAGGTACTATCGAGCTGGTAAAGAAGGGCATTGAGGCCGGATTGATCAAGGACATGAACATCACTGTTTTCAAGTGCATGCTTGAGAGCGCGTTCCAGAGCTTTATCGGGAATACCGCGCTGATGGACGCGGGCGTATCTTATGAGGATGCGCTGGAATCGATGATAGACATTGTCATGACCGGTATTGTCACAGAGAAGGGCGCAAAAAGCGAATGATCGCTTAAAGCATAAATAATGGAGGTTTACGTATGAATGAAGTTCAGGAAAAGCAGGAGAAGCGCAATCTGATCTTTTACCCTCTGGGTACGGTAGGCAGGGATATGATCTATTCCCTGTTCACAAATTACATCATGCTCTTTATCCTTTATACCAGGAATCTGACCGACGCGCAGCTTGCCGCCGTTACGGGTATCATGGTCGCGGCGCGTGTGTTTGACGCGCTGAACGATCCGATCATGGGCAATATCATTGAGCGCACACGTACAAAATGGGGCAAGTTCAAGCCCTGGCTGCTGGCAGGAATCCTCTCGACCAGCATTGTGGTGTATCTCGCGTTCAATACGGATCTGACGGGCTGGAGTTTTATCTGGTTCTTCGGTGTTATTTATTTCATGTATTCGATCACTTACACCATGCATGATATTTCCTACTGGGGCATGGTTCCAGCTCTTTCGAGCGACGGTGACAAGCGAAACGCGTTTACGGCGAGAGCCACTCTGT
>JAFZKM010000012.1 GCA_017553665.1 Lachnospiraceae bacterium | reverse complement strand
TTAATAGTATTCTATCGGAGGTTCGGGTTTCCCGAGCCTCTTATACATTGTCTTTCTTACTGCCTTCAGGATATTCTCGTATCCCGTGCAGCGGCAGAGGTGGCCGGAGAGGAGCTTGCGCAGTTCGGCGTCGGTGTATTCTTTGCCGGATTCAAGGATCTCGACCGCGGTCATGATAAAACCGGGGGTGCAGAAGCCGCACTGTACGGCGGTTTCCTCCATGAAAGCCTGCTGAATGTCCGAGAGCTCGCCGTCGGGTCCGATGAGGGACTCGAGAGTGCGGATGTTCTTGCCGTCCGCCCAGACTGCCAGATACAGGCAGGAATTGTAGCACTCGCCGTCGATGATCACATTGCATGCGCCGCATTCGCATACTTCGCAGCCCTTCTTTACAGAGGTCAGGGAGAAATCGTTGCGCAGCATGTCGGTAAGGGATGCGCGCACGTCGACGACCTTTTCGACCTTACGGCCGTTTAAAGTGAAATTAATAACCGAATACTGTGCCATCAGATCTCACCTCCACATCGTCTTATTGCTTCCCTGAGCGCTCTCTTCGCGCTCTCCACCGCGATATGCTCACGGAAGTCCTTCGCGGCGCGCCAGGAATCGCGGGCGTGCACGTCATTTAAGACTTCCTTCGAAAATGCTTCGATGTTCTCTTCCGTAACGGCTTTTCCGTTGATGAACGCTTCGGCCGTCTTTGCGCGGAGCGGCACGGGACCTGCCACGCCGTAAGCGATACGAACGCGGTCAAAGGTCTTTTTGTCCGCCGAAAGGCGGGCGTTTACGGAAGTTCCGAGCGTCGCGATATCCATCGCGTTTCGCATCGCGTATTTGATGTAGAAGCCGTTCGTGTTCTCCCAGGAATCCTTCGGGATCAGGATCGCGGTCTGGATCTCGCCGTCCTCGACATTGATATCGACGGTGCCGGCTTTGATGTAGAACTGCTCGATCGGAAGGCGGCGGATGCCGTTCTTTCCTGTCAGCTCGATGATCGCGTCGTAAGCGAAAAGCGTCGAAGCCGAATCGGCCGAAGTCACGCCGTTGCATGTATTGCCGCCGATCGTGCCGGCGTTTCTGATCTGAGGTCCGCCGACCTGGTCAACCGCCTCGCCGAGGCAGAGCAGCTTTTCCTGAATGATCGGGTTCTTCGTGATATGTGAGAAGCTCGTAAGAGAGCCGATACGGATCGTGCCGTCGTCCTCTTCGCAGATGCCTCGCATTTCGTCTATCTTCTGGATCGAGAGCAGAGCCTTGCCCGCGCGCTTTCCTTCACGCATCTGGACAAAGACGTCTGTTCCGCCCGCAACGATCTGAGCCTCGGGATGGGCAAGACGCAGCTCAACGGCATCTTTGATGCTCGTAGCCTCATATAATGCAGCCATGTCGTACATGTATATTCTCCAATCTGCGCTTTATGCGCACGTGATCATATGTCGGTTGCCTTTCGGGTTTATTGTATCAAACCGGCTTCCTTAAACTTTTTGAACATAATATGCGGATTGATCGGAGTCTGGTTGATCGCGACTCCTGTCGCCGAAAGCAGCGCATTTCTGATGGCGGGTGCCATCGAGCATGCGGGAGGCTCGCCGAGAGCCTTCGTTCCGAACGGCGAGGTGGGCTCGGGATTCTCCGCGAAATCCACCTCGAGGTGAGGATGATCCATAAATGTCGAAAGCTTGTAGTCGAGCAGGTTATTGTTGAGCGGACGCCCGGTCTTCTCGTCGAAGAGGAGCTGCTCGCTCATGCCGTAGCCGATCGCCATCGACATGCCGCCGTGAACCTGCGCTTCCGCCAGAGCGGGATTGATCAGCTTGCCGCAGTCATGGACGTTCAGGCACTTGTTCAGAGTGATCTTGCACATCGGGATATCGACGGTGATATCAACGAACGAGCAGCCGAAGGAGTACGCGTTGTTGCGGATCGTATAAGTCGATTCGGCGGTAATGTGCTCGCTGTCGGCGGGATTGTACTGAACCTGCTTCGCGAGTTCCGCGAGACTCATCAGGACTTTGCCGTCGGTAATGCGGACGATATTGCCGTCCTCGATCTCAAGATTGTAATCGTCCTGGCGCGTGAGCTGACAGGCCCGTTTTAATATCTTATCGCGGAGAATGCCGGCGGTCTGCATGATCGAGAAACCTGCGACATAGGTCTGACGCGAAGCGTACGCGCCGAGGCCCGTCGGGGTGATGTCGGTATCCTGGCAGGAAACAACGTGAACGTCCTTATAGCTCTTCAGACCCACGGCTTCGGCTGTCATCTGCGCGAACGCGGTGTCAGCGCCCTGGCCGATCTCTGTCTCACCGCACTGCATCGTAACGGTTCCGTCGAGATTCAGCTGCATGCGGTTTGACGAGGTCTCAAGGGAAATGGGATAAACCGCGGTATTGTACCAGAAGGTCGCAACGCCCACGGCACGGCGTACATCGCCCTTGTCGTTCGCGTATTCGGCCTTGCGGCGGTCATAATCGAAATCCTTCCGGCCTTTCTCAAGGCAGACTCTGAAGGAATCGAAATAATTGACGTTTTTGGAGAAGCCGTCCTCGAAATGATCGGGCATGATGACCTGCATGCGGTATTCGATCGGGTCCTTCCCGAGCGCGCGAGCGCACTCATCGATATTGCTCTCGTCGGCAAAGGAAGCCTGCGGCATGCCGTAGCCTCTCATCGCGCCGGCAACGGGGCGGTTCGTGTAAACGGTGTAGCTGTCGCACTCGTAATTCGGGCAGGGATAATGCTGCGGGAACGAGCCCATAGCCTTCGCCACGATCGAGTGTCCGTGGGAAGCGTAAGCGCCCTGATTCGAGAAAAGCTCGACCTTGCGGGCTGCGATCTCGCCGTCTTTTTTCAGCCATGTGGTGATATGGAAACGGATCGCGTGACGCACGCGGTTAGAGACGAAGGTCTCTTCGCGGGAACAGTCGATGCGGACCGGACGGCCTCCGACCTGCGTGGTGCACCAGCAGCAGAGAGGCTCGTAAAGAGCGTCCTGCTTATTGCCGAAGCCGCCGCCGATGTAGGGCTTGATCACATGGATGTCGGCCCACGGACGGCCGATGGCCTGCGCGCAGACACGTCTGATGATATGCGGGATCTGAGTGGAAGCAACGACAACGATACGGCCGTTCTCTTCATAAGCGAAGCAGCCGTGATTCTCTAGGTGGCAATGCTGCACGGTGGGCGTGTCGTACCAGCCCTCGACCTTGATCAGGCCGGGCTCTTTGATCGCCTCGGCGTAATTGCCCGTATAGTTAGATGTGTGTTTAAGGATATTATTCGGGAATTCGTCATGAAGCTGCGGAGCGCCGTCTTTCATGGCTTCCTGCGCGTCAAGGACAAAGGGGAGTTCCTCATACTCGACTTCAAGAGCGCGGACGCCCTGAACAGCGGCAAGCTCTGTTTCCGCGATGACCACAGCCACGTCATCCCCATAATAACGTATGTGCCTGTTCAGCAGATGCCTGTCCGCGACGTCCTGATGTGAAGGGTCCCTCGACCAGGGATGTCCCGCGGTCGGGAAGCAGGTATCGGGGACGTCAAAGCATGTAAGTACTTTAACAACGCCGTCGATCGCTTCAGCCTTCGACGTATCGACCGACTTTACAAAGCCGTGCGCGATCGTGGAATGCTTGATCCTGACAAAGAGGGCGTTCTGGGGCACAAGGTCCTCGTAATACTTCGTACGGCCCGTGACTTTGTCAAATGCGTCGACTCTTATTACGCTTTCACCGGTTTTCATAAGTTCTTTATCCTCCTTCTCCAAAGAAAGAACTAAACCAATCTAAAAATATTATAGCACGGGCAAAAGATTTTTTATACCCCTTTTATCGAATTTGTATAGTTTTTTTGTAAGGGTTGTATAATTTGTCGGCGGGTTTTAAAATCTTAATGGGGATTTGTCTGTACAAAATGAGATGGCAGGTAAAAAAATTGTATAAGTCTAACAAATTTTGTGATATACTTGAAATAAATAAGGGGATAACCGCGATCATCGGCTCGGGCGGCAAGACCTCGCTGATGATGCGGCTGGCGGAGGAACTCTGCGGGCACGGGAGAACGGTGATCTGCACTACCACGCATATCATGCGTCCCGAAGGGATTCCGACGGTTGAGACGGAAGAAGAACTCAAAGCAGAGTTCGAACGGCAGGAGCGTGCCGCTGCTGCGGAGCATGGCCGGCAGGATGAACGCGGAAGGAGGCCGGTTCCGGTATGCATCGGAACCCCGGCGGAGGACGCCCGGAAGCTTACGGTGCCGTCCGTTTCGTTTGAGAGGCTGACGGAGCTTGCGGAGGATGTAATCGTTGAGGCGGACGGTGCGAGAAGGATGCCGCTCAAATGCCATGCCGCGCACGAACCGGTGATACCGGAGAACACCGACAGGGTGATATGGGTGACCGGACTCTCGGGAATCGGGAAAAAAGTAAGCGAGGCGGTACACAGGCCGGATCTTTTTAAGGAATATACGGGACTCGGACCGGACGATACGGTTACGGCTGAGGCGGTCGCGAAGGCGACAGCCGCGGAAGCGGGCAGGAATATTGTGACGGATGCCCCGTCCGAAAACATTATGTTGTTCATCAATCAGGCCGATACCGAAGCGGATACGGAAAAGGCACTTGCGCTCGCGAAGGAGCTGAGGACGGTACTTGCTGCAGACCGGGCGATATCCGGGAAAGAAGCCGAAGGCCGGATCCCGGATATCAGGATTTTCGCAGGTTCAGTGAAGAACGGGCATATACGAGTGGAGAAATGACTATGAAGATACTTATAAAGGGCGCGGGGGACCTCGCGACCGGAATCGCATACAGGCTCAGGCGATGCGGTTATGACATACTGATGACCGAGACTGCGGTTCCTACCACGGTGCGCAGGACTGTTGCCTTTTCGAGGGCTGTCTATGAAGGCAGCGCCGCAGTGGAAGGGATCGAGTCAGTGCTCGTAAGCGGCATCGAAGAGGCGGAAAGGGCGATAGCGGCCGAGAAGATACCCGTGATCGTCGATCCCGAAGCGGCCATAAGGGAAGAATTCGCGCCGGATATTGTGGTGGATGCGATCATAGCAAAAAAGAATCTCGGAACGACGATAAACGACGCGGGACTTGTGATCGGCGTGGGACCCGGATTTATGGCGGGAATTGACTGCCACTGCGTGGTCGAGACAAAAAGAGGGCATTACCTCGGAAGAACGATATATAACGGGAGCGCGATCCCGAATACCGGGATCCCCGGAGAGATAGGCGGGTACTCGGTTGAGAGGATCATTCGCGCTGCCGCGGACGGAGAATTTCATCCGGTCAGGCAGATAGGAGAGAAGGTCCTGGAAGGCGATGTTGTCGCCGAATCGGGCGGAGTTCCCATTAAGGCGCTTATGCCCGGCATTATCCGCGGAATGCTTCAGGAGGGCGTGCAGGTGCGCGCCGGGATGAAGTGCGGAGACATTGACGCGAGATGCGAGGTCTCGCATTGCTATACGATCTCTGACAAAGCTCGCGCGATAGGAGGCGGAGTGCTTGAGGCGGTTTCGAGATATGAGGAACGCCTTAAGGGCACCGGGATCATCATCCTGGCGGCCGGAGAGGGCAGGAGGTACGGCTCTAACAAGCTGCTCGCTCAGATCGGCGGAAGGCGGATGTTTGAATACTGTCTGGACGCGGCGGCAAAAACAGGGCAGCGAAGAACCGTGGTCACAGGCTATGATGAGATCGCGGAATACGCGAAGAACAACGGCTTCAGGGTGGTTCGCAACGATCATCCCGAGCTCGGGATATCCGAGTCGATAAAGCTCGGACTTGCCGCGATGAAGGACTGCAGGGCGATCCTGTTCGCGGTCTGCGACCAGCCTAAACTGACGGAAGATACATTTAGGCGCCTCATCAATTCATACGCGGCGGGCGATAAAGAACTCGCGTGCATGGGCAACGGTGAGGATATGCTCGGCAATCCCTGTCTCTTCGGGAGAAAATACTATTCGGAACTTGAAGAACTGACAGGGGACATCGGAGGCAAACGCGTGATCATGAAGCACCGTGAGGAGCTCATCGTGGTAAGCGCGAGCGAGGCTGAGCTCGAGGATATAGACTACAATAATGCCGGAGATCAAACAGGCACCTGAACCAAGCACGGCTCCGGACGGATATGAACAGGGAATGTATCGGGGAGGCATGATATATGTCAACTTTCTTTGTTAACGGAAAAGAATACACCGTCGATTCGAAGAAGAAACTGCTTCGTTTTCTTCGCGATGATCTGAAGCTGACATCCGTAAAGGACGGCTGCAGTGAGGGCGCGTGCGGCGCGTGTACGGTCATCATCGACGGTGAGACCGTGAAGGCCTGCGTGCCGGGGCTGGACCGTCTGGACGGGAAGCATATCATTACCGTCGAGGGACTCAGTGAGTGGGAAACAAAGGTATTTACGTTCGCGTACGGCGAAGCGGGCGCGGTCCAGTGCGGCTTCTGCATCCCGGGCATGGTGATGTGTACAAAGGCTCTGCTCGATAAGAATCCCGATCCGACGGAAGCCGAGATAAAGTATGCCCTGCGCAATAACTACTGCCGCTGCACGGGCTATGTGAAGATCATTGCGGCCGTTAAGCTGGCGGCCGAGATCATGCGTACGGGAGTTATCCCCGAGCCGGGAACCACCGACTGGAGCATGGGACAGCGAGTTCACAGGCTCGATGTGCCCGAAAAGGTGCAGGGATACGGCAAATATCCCGACGATTACTATATTGACGGAATGCTGTACGGTTCCGCGGTAAGGAGCAAATATCCGAGAGCCCGCGTGCTCTCAATAGACACCTCCGCAGCAAAGGCGCTTCCGGGTGTGGCTGCCGTACTGACGGCGGAAGATATCCCGGGCGAGAACAAGATCGGTCATATAAAGCACGACCAGTATACGCTGATACCTGTCGGCGGGCTGACTCATTATCTCGGAGACGCGATAGCGCTGGTCGCGGCCGAGGACCGCGAGACGCTTGAAAAAGCCAAGAAGCTGGTAAAGGTCGAATATGAGGTGCTCCCTCATGTTCATACGATAGAAGAGGCAAAGGCTCCGGACGCGCCGAAGGTCTTCGACGAGGAAGAGAACAATATCCAGGCCTATAAGCATGTTTCGCGCGGCGACGCGGACGGTGAGATAAAGAAAGCGAAATATGTGATCTCGCAGCATTTCGAGACACCCTGGACCGAGCACGCTTTCCTCGAGCCCGAATGCGCGGTGGCGTTCATCGATGATGATGACGATGTATTCATCTATTCGACCGATCAGAGCGCTCATACCACACTGCATGAGGTCACGCTGATGCTCGGGTCGAAAAAGGTCAAGGTCCAGAACGCCCTTGTGGGCGGCGGCTTCGGCGGCAAAGAGGATATGACCGTCCAGCATCACGCAGCGCTGATCGCGTATTGCACGAGACGGCCCGTAAAGGTAAAGCTTTCCCGCGCGGAATCTCTTCTGATACACCCGAAGAGACATCATTTCGTGATGGATTTCACGATGGGCTGCGATGAGAACGGCAGGATAATGGGTGTCAAGGCGAAGGTCGAGTCGGATACCGGCGCGTTCGCGTCGCTTGGCGGACCTGTTCTCGAGCGTGCCTGCACGCATGCGGCGGGACCGTACGCATACGAGAACTTTGAGATCGAAGGAACCGCTTATTATACAAACAACCCGCCCGCGGGCGCTTTTCGCGGATTCGGAGTTACGCAGACATGCTTCGCGACCGAGACTC
>JAFZKM010000124.1 GCA_017553665.1 Lachnospiraceae bacterium | reverse complement strand
TTTCGAATTTCAATTTACCTAAAATATTTTTCGGTTATTATAAAAGGGCGCATAAACCTGCCGCTGCCCGCCAACGGGGCATTCGGCCCGAAAAGGAGAATACGATGGAAATAAAGGGATATACCTACGGCTACAATTCAAAAAAAGGCATGTACACCTCTCCCGAGGGCATAAAGAGCCGCGCTCTGCTGATGGAGACCGGCATCAACTGGGTCTGCCTGGCCTTCAGCGTAAAACAGAAGAGCTACAGTTCGACCGAGATCTTCTTCGATTACAGATACAATGTGACCGATCTCGAGATCATCACGGCGATAGAGGACTTCCACGCGCATAATGTAAAGGTCTGCCTGAAGCCGATGATAGACACGGCCGATGGCGTATGGCGCGCGTATATCGGTTTCCCGGACCGGAACATGTTCGGCGAGGACAAATACTGGAACGAATGGTTTGAATTCTACAGGGCGTATCTGCTGCATTACGCCGAGATCGCAAAATATACGGGCTGCGAGATGTTCTGCCTCGGCTGCGAAATGCTCGGCACCGAGCACAAGGAAGAAGAATGGCGCCGTACGATAGACGCCGTTAAAAAAGTCTATGACGGAAAACTCGTTTACAATACGAACCACGGCAAGGAAGAGGCCGCGAAATGGTATGACGCGATAGATTATGTCGGGACCTCGGCCTATTATCCCGTGGCTCCGATGCCCGAAGACGGCAGCACCCCCGCGGTTACATCGCTTGAGTACATGAAGGCCGAATGGGAAAAAGTCGCTTTCAGGCTTGAGGACGTGAGCCGCCGTATCGGCAAGCCCATTCTTTTCATGGAGATCGGCTGCAGAAGCGCCGCGGGCTGCGCGTCAATGCCCTGGGATTTCACGCACAGGGATTTCCCCTACAGCGAGGAGGAGCAGGCGAACTTCTACGAGTCATCGCTGTCGGTATTCGCGGACAAACCCTGGTTCGCGGGCTATTTCTGGTGGGACTGGTCCACGTATATTTACGATGACCGCGAGACCGCCTCAAAGGACAGGGGTTTTAACATTCACCTGAAAAAGGCTGAAGACGTGATAAAAAAGTGGTACACTAAATAATCATAAAATATACAGAAGGTCTTACATGAGAACCGGCGATTCACCCGAAGAGCGCTACAGGATGATGACCGAGACTCCGACCGGCGCGCTTGTGCTGAAGCTCGGACTCCCGACCACCGTCAGCGTACTCGTCACGACTATATACAACATGGCGGACACCTACTTCGTCAGCAGCCTCGGCACCAGCCAGAGCGGCGCGGTAGGTGTGGTTTTTGCGCTCATGGCCATTATCCAGGCCTTCGGCTTCATGTTCGGACACGGCGCCGGAAGCAATATCGGACGTCTGCTCGGCGCGCACAATACGGACCGCGCGACCTCATTTGCCTCGACCAGCGTATTCTTCGGCCTGATCTGCGGCGTGCTCATCACGGTTCTCGGTTTTTCGTTCATGGATCCGCTGATGAACCTGCTCGGCAGCACCACGACCATCCACCCCTACGCGAAGGAATACGCATTCTATATCCTTCTTGCGGCACCGCTCATGGTGCTCGGCTGCATTACAAACAATATCCTCCGCTATGAAGGCAAAGCCGCGTTCGCGATGATAGGCCTTGTTTCGGGCGGTGTACTGAATATCTTCGGCGACTATTACCTGATAAAGATACTGGGTCTGGGCGTGGCGGGTGCCGGAATAGCCACCGCGGTCTCACAGTGCGTGGCAGCGGCGATCCTTATTGTTCCCTTCTTTACCGGAAAGACTCAGAGCCGTATCAGCTTTAAGAGCGTTTTCCGCAACCCCGAACATCCCGAGATCAGGCATCCGGCGCTCTTCGACTGGGCCATGGTCGGCAACATCATAGCCATCGGCATGCCGAGCCTCATGCGCCAGGGCCTCAACAGCATTTCCACGATGATCCTGAATTCTTCCGCGAAACCTTACGGCGACGCGGCGATCTCGGCAATGAGCATTGTAGCGAAGGTCATCGGCTTCATGTTCTGTATAGGTCTCGGCATCGGACAGGGCTTCCAGCCCGTGGCAGGCTTTAATTACGGCGCGAGGAAGTATTCACGCTTAAAGAGCTCCTACCGCTTCACGCTCATATTCAGCACTATCCTGCTGGGCATCACGGGCTGCTTTGGCTTTATTTTCGCGGAACGCATCGTGACCATATTCCGCGACGATCCCGATGTAATATCGACAGGCACCGCGGCCCTGCGGTTCCAGTCGGTTTCGCTGCTGTTCCTGCCGATCACCGTATCGGGCAACATGCTCTTCCAGAGCACCGGAAAAAGCCTGCGCGCGACCTTCCTCGCGGCTACGAGGAGCGGGCTGTTCTTTATCCCGACGATACTGATCCTTCGCAAAGTATTAGGCCTGACGGGCATCGAATGCTCGCAGGCCATAGCAGATCTTCTGGGAGGTCTTACGACCATCCCCTTTGTTGTTTACTTCCTCCGCGGACTCCCACCCGATGGGGAGGAAGCTTAAGCCGGCATATTTATTTTGCTGCCGCCTGCTTTAAAGCGTAGCGGTAGATCATGGGCGAGATCTCCTTGCGGATCGTAAGAAGATTGATCAGATACCCTAACGCCGCTCCGATCAGTATGCATACATACCCGAACGCTGTCAGCAGCGCAAGCGTTGTTTTGTATCCGAAGGCTCCGATGAGTGCGTTGTATTTGTCGATCATGAACGCAGTCAGCGTTTCTCCGTTTCCGAAGATCAGCATGAAAACCAGATATCCGCCCAGGATCACAATTCCCAGCACGTAATTCTTATAGCTGACGGGCAGATATACCATCAGTACAAAGATCAGGACTCCGCAGTAGATCATGCTCATATGCACCATCGGCTCCGCGTCGGGATAATAGGCTGCTTCCGCGGGAAGTCTCACACCTATGGTGTAGAACACCCTCATCAGTATAAAAATCGTATATGTGATCAGCGAAGTGATGAGCGCGATCAGCACCGGCGCTTTTGTCAGCAGATCACGTTTCATCGGGGAAGCATTGACAAGCTTTGCCACCGCAGCGGTTGCGCACAGCTGATATGAATAAGCGCCGATAAGCCCCATGTACAATCCGCTCAGAGACATACCGAACAGAGTCGAAAAGCTCATCGTCATCTCAAACAGGACGCCGAGTCCTACAAAGAACAGTGACATGATCGCCGTGGTCCTGAACTGAAGACCGTATCTGAGAAGTTTGACATATTTGAAAAATTTCTTCATCCTTCTGCCCCCCGTTTCATCATTTCCGCGGTTTCGCTGTTATCGCAGAATCCGCTCTCATATCCTTTTACACTGTCTCTGTACATCAGCCATCCGATCAGCACCGCGATCAATGCAAGCACCGCGCCGACCAAAGCTGTCACCCAGCCTGCGGGTACGGGGACATCTTCATTCCTTCCGGTGGCAGTCAGGCAGAGAAGAAGTATCAGCAGCACTCCTTCAAGCATATTCGTCGCGATATAGATGATCATTGTATGGACCATGAGGCTGAGACCCTTCCTTCTGCTGAAAATGACAGTCAGTCCGGTAACAGCCGCAGTCGCGGCCATAACTGCCAGAATAAAGAGCAGCCCGCTTTCATAAATAAATGTTCCGGCGATACATCCGGAGAAACTGAGCAGCAGAGTTACGATCTTGATCCTGATATCGGTCTTCAGCGCCTTTCCGATGATCTCGCTGCCGTACACGGACGATTTCATCATCTCCATGCACTTTTCTCTTCGCGTGCTGATGCCCGAAAAAGCGAAATAGTCTATAAAAGTAATGAATATCAGTGCGGTCGGCGATACGACCAGCGCTGTCGCAAGTCCCATATATTTGAACAAAAACAGTCCGAGGCCTGCTGCCGCCGCCATTCCGACGACTGCCGCCGCCTTGTAGCTGAACGGTGTAAAGGCCATGGTACATTTCCAAAGTGTTCTTTTCATTTCGAACGAATCTCCTTCCGCCTCTTATCTGATGAGCGAATTCTTCTTCATGATCGCTACGCTGATCTTAAACAGGCTTGCCGTTTCGGTAACAATGTCGAGACCTGCGAGCTTGTCCAGATCCTCCGCGAGACAGATGCCCTCGAAACCGTAATGCGAAGATGTCATCGTGTACATGACTTTCTTCGCAGCCTCGGCATCCTTGCTCTCGCCCTTGACCGCGATATACTTTTCCTTCAGGTCCTCGACGAAGCCCTGCTCCACAATGCGGCCCTGTTCCATGATGATCGCGTAGTCGGTAACGCCCTCCATATCGGAGATATTGTGCGTCGAGAAGAATACGCTCTTGCCTTCGCCGGAATTAAGGTATTCCCTGATCATCTCGCAGAGCTTGTCGCGCATGAGCGGATCGAGAGGAGACGCAGGCTCGTCCATGATAAGGATATCGGTCTCACGGGCGAGAACTCCCGCGAGCATGATCTTGGTCTTTGTTCCGTCCGAAAGGGCGCTGACCTTCTTGCTGCCGTCGAACTGCTTTCCCCCGAATACCGCGAGATCGTCGCAGTAACGTTTGAACTTCGCTGAATCATATTTTTCAAAAAGCAGCTGCGAAAGGTCGTCGACCTGCTTCATGGTCCAATGGGGGAGGTAATAGTTATCGGTACCGGTGTAGCCGATCCTCTCCTTGACCGCGGGATCCTTAAAGATATCCTTGTCCGAATACTCTCCGAAATAAGTGATATCGCCGGTGTAATCCATCCTGATGCCGGTCAGGATATTCAGCAGCGTGGTCTTGCCCGCTCCGTTCTCCCCGATAAGAGCCGTGGCAAAGCCTTCAGGCAGCTTCAGCTCAGGTACATCAAGCGTAAAATTCTTATATTTCTTAACAATGTTTTTTGCTTCAATAACGTTCTTTTCCATGATCTTTCCTTTCGCCTTATACTTACTGCGGCATGTCAAGCAGCGCCGCAAGCGTTTCCTTCAGTTCCGAATCGCTCATCCCCGCTATCTTCGCGGCGTCGATCGCCGCCGACAGCGCTTCTTCCACCTTGCGTAAATGCTGTTCCTTCAGCATCTCGCTGTCCTGGGCATTCACGTAAAAGCCCTTGCCCTGCGATGCCGTAACGAGCCCCTCGAGCTCCAGCGTCTCGTACGCCTTCATCGTGGTGATCACGCTGATCCTCAGATCTCTCGCCAGCTCCCTTATCGATGGCAGGTACTCGCCCTGCTTATATTTCCCGGCAAGTATATCGCTCCGGAACGCGTCCGCGATCTGCTTGTAAATCGGTACTCCGTTGTTTTGCGATATTTTCAAAAGGAGGCCTCCCTTCTCGCAACTGTTTATGTGTTATATATACACCCATAACAGTTTGATGTCAATACCTTTTTTGAGATAATAAAAAAAGGGACTTTGCGTCCCTTTTCACCGCTTCCTTAAGAAGCGCATCTTTCCTTCAAGTTTTACCTTTGGTTTCTCTCCGATACCCACGAACATTCCCTTCAGTTCCTTTGACAGGGACGCCGCGCACTCGGGGCACCATCTGCCGGAGCGGATGTCGCAGCCGCACTTCTCACACTTTATATAAATAGGTGAGCCCTCGGGTATCTCGAGCATGCCGTCGCGAAGGTACTGGTTTATGTCGCGCTTCGAAACTCCGGTGTTCTCGGAGATCTCTACCATATTCGCGGTACCGTGCTCTCTTAAGTATTCCTTTACCTTTTCCCTGTTCTCGTCATCGATCTTGCGGCAGTCCGGGCAATACTTCGCTCCGAAACCGGGATAAGTGAACATTCTCTTGCATTTTCTGCATACTTCCGCCGAAAGAGTCATCCGATCACCACCCTCCACTTCGTTCCGGGTACTCGCAGTTTCGCCTTCAGCGAACTCTGCTTACCTTCCACTTCATGTGGCAAACCTCGTTGTGACAGATTCATTTTACAACGGTTTTCGTACTTTGGTCAATCGGAAAAGCGGCCCTGAAAGCAATGCCGAAAATAATGCTTGCTTTTTTATCACTGTGGTGCTAAAATTCAGCAGTTGCTATGAAACAAGTGAGTTCGTAACCATCCTCACTCAAAACAAAACTAGGAGAATCAAAATGAAAAAATCAACAGCTTTTCTTACCCAGGCAGCGGTCATCGCGGCAATTTACGCGGTACTCTCGCTCCTTACCTATCAGTTTTCTCACCTCGAGATCCAGTGCCGCGTGGCTGAGGCCCTCTGCATGACGATCTTCTACACGCCCGCAGGCGTATTCGGAGTATTTGTCGGATGCCTCATTACCAACATTTTCAGCGGACAGGTGCTCGATCTGGTATTCGGCTCGCTCGCGACGCTTATCGCGGCATCCCTTACATTGCCGATCGCGAACCGCATCCGCGCGAAGCACGGCCCCGTACTTCAGATAAAGCACAGCCTTCTGATCCCGATCCCGACCGTTATCGTGAACGCGCTCATCATTCCGTTCGTTCTTTATTACGGCTACGGCATCACGGAAATGGGCTCGCAGACCTCGACGCTCGGCGTTCTCGGACTTATGGCGTTTTCCGTATTTGCCGGCGAGATGATCTCATGTTATGTATTCGGTCCTCTGCTCGTTACGGTGCTCAACCGCGTGCGTGTGACCGCGAAGCTTGATATCAAACGCGACTGATCATTTTTATTTCTGACCTTTTGAAAGAGGAGGAAGCACATGAAAAATACGCAGGAAAAGATTAAACCGAAGCTTTTTTCGGTAATGAAGACCTACACCTGGTCACAGTTCGGAAAAGACGTGATCGCCGGCATCATCGTTGCGATCATCGCGCTTCCGCTCTCGATCGCTCTGGCTCTCGCTTCGGGCGTTGAACCCGAGCAGGGCATTTACACCGCGATAATCGCGGGCTTCCTGATCTCTTTCTTCGGAGGCAGCCGTGTTCAGATTGCGGGCCCTACGGCCGCTTTCGCGACCATCGTGGCAGGCATCGTGGCCACCGACGGAATGGACGGTCTGATCATCGCCACGATCATCGCGGGCGTGATCCTGATCCTCATGGGTCTGTTCAGACTCGGCTCATTGATCAAGTTCATCCCTTACACGATCACCACCGGCTTTACCGCCGGCATCGCCGTAACGATCCTGATCGGCCAGATCAAGGATTTCCTCGGTCTTTCGTTCCCCGCCGGAACCGTAACCATCGAGACCGCGGACAAGGTAAAAGCCATTGTCTCAAATATCGGAACCTTTAATTATCAGGCTCTGATCGTAGGACTGGTAAGCCTCCTCGTGCTGATCGTCTGGCCTTTCATCAGCAAGAAGATCCCCGGCTCGCTGATCGCGGTATTGGTCGGGATCTTCATGGTGCAGCTTCTTGACATGAAGGTCAACACCATCGGCAACCTGTACACCATCAGCAATTCGCTCCCGAAGCTTCACCTGCCGGCATTCAGCCTTTCAATGATCCGCAATGAGCTCGGCAACGGCTTCACGATCGCGATCCTTGCGGCTATCGAGTCGCTGCTCTCAGCGGTCGTAGCCGATTCGATGATCAACTCGAAGCACCGCTCCAATATGGAGCTCGTGGCCCAGGGTATCGGCAACATCGGTTCGGCGCTCTTCGGCGGAATTCCCGCTACGGGCGCGATCGCGCGTACCGCGGCAAACGTTAAGAACGGCGGACGTACACCCATCGCGGGCATGGTTCACGCGGCAGTGCTCTGCATCGTACTCGTACTCCTGATGCCGTACGCGGCGTTCATCCCGATGCCGACCATCGCGGCGATCCTGTTCATCGTTGCCTATAATATGTGCGGCTGGCGCAATTTCGTAAACCTCTGCAAAAAGGCTCCTGCCAGCGATATCCTGGT
>JAFZKM010000123.1 GCA_017553665.1 Lachnospiraceae bacterium | reverse complement strand
GATACGGGCTTTTTATGATTTCGCTCATAAAGCTCCATCATCTTGTTAACGACCTGGCCTTCTTTCAGGCCGCCGTGGCCGACTGCGGCAAGAACCGCATCCCAGTCCTTAAAACCGTACTTACGCATAACATAGTCGGTATAAGGTGTCTTGGCCAGTTCGTTGTAATCGATTGCACGCGGCTTACAGTAAGCCATCAGGAATTCACGTCCGCGTACGATGTTGTCGTCCTTGAATTCGTGACGGAACCACTGGTTGATTTTATTTCTGGCCTGTGCCGACTTCACGAAGCTCAGCCAGTCGCGGCTGGGTCCGATGGAGGAGTTGGACGTTAAGATTTCGATTTTATCCCCGTTCTGAATCTGATAATCAATGTTGGCAAGCTTGCCGTTTACCTTCGCACCGATCATCTTGTTTCCGACTGCCGAGTGAATGGCATAAGCAAAGTCAACCGGCGTGGATCCCACGGGCAGCTGCTTTAATTCGCCGTTCGGCGTGAAGCAGTATACTTCGTCCGTGAAAAGATCGAGGCCGTTCTTTACAAGGTTCATGAATTCCGCATTGTCCTCGGAATCCTTCTGCCACTCAAGAATCTGACGCAGCCATGCAAACTTCTGCTCGTCGGCCAGCGCAATCGACTTGCCGTCCGATGTTTCCTTGTATTTCCAGTGCGCGGCGATACCGTATTCCGCAATCTGGTGCATTTCCTTCGTACGAATCTGAATCTCGAAAGGCTGTCCCGAAGCACCGATAACGGTGGTATGCAGGGACTGGTACATGTTGCTCTTCGGGGAAGAAATGTAGTCCTTGATACGTTCGGGAACCGGTGTGTAGATGCCGTGTACCACGCCGAGAGCCGCATAGCAGTCCGGAATGGTGTCGACGATGATACGCACCGCAAACAGATCGTAAATCTGGTCAAGCGTCTTGTTCTGCGTGACCATTTTCTTATATAGAGAGAAAAGATGCTTTACACGTCCGTTGACCTTCGCCTCGATCGACGCGTCCTCTATATGCTGGGCCACCTCGGCTACGATCTCCGTGATAAAATCTTCTTTTTCCGCGAGCTTCGCTTTTACCTTTTCCGAAAGCTCTTTATACATTACGGGCTCTAAATACTGAAGGCTCAGATCATCGAGCTCGATCTTGATCTTCGAAATACCGAGACGCTGGGCTATCGGGCAATAAATGTCCATCGTCTCCTTTGATTTCTCATACTGCTTGTTCGGGGGCTGGTACTGCATCGTGCGCATATTATGCAGACGGTCGGCAAGCTTTATCAGGATCACTCTGATATCCTTTGCCATAGCCAGGAACATCTTCCTTAAGTTCTCGGCCTGCAGTTCTACTTTATCGGCGGAATAATTGAGCTTTGTGAGTTTGGTGACGCCGTCAACGAGAAGAGCTATCTCCTCGCCGAACTGCTCAACCAGCTGCTCGTAGGTGCAGCTCGTGTCCTCTACCACATCGTGGAGAAGTCCCGCGGCAATACTCTCGATATCAAGTTCGAGATCCGCAAGGATTATCGCAACACAAATAGGGTGAATAATATACGGTTCACCCGATTTGCGCTTCTGATCCTTATGCGCTTCATATGCAACCTTATAGGCCTTCTCGATTATATCGATACCGCTTACCGCATGATACTGTTTGATCCTGTTGATCAGAATATCGTGCAGTTCGGCCGGATCGGTAAAATCCGCCGGTATCGCGGTGCCGACAGCCTTTTCCTTATCGCTCATAACATCACCTGCCCGCCGTAATGTTCATAATTATATATTGATAACTAATTATTTTACATTGAAAATGTATAACTGTCAAACTTATTCACAAACATGCAACTGTTGCAGGCTATTTCCTTTTTTAGCATTTTCATGTTGACTATTGCGATGTAAACAGCTAAAATATTGCATATACAAGTTCTTTTCATAAAAGATATAGAACGAAAAGGAGACAACAGTTATGAAGATGAAGTATAAGACCACGTTCCTGTTAACAGGAATCATCCCCATGGTGCTTGTGGGCCTGATAATCGCTTTTATCAGCATCAGCAAGACAAACACCGGACTTGCCGAATCGAGAAAGACCACACTTAAGAGTGTCAGCTATTCTCTGAAGGAATATTTCCAGTATGATGTCATCGCGAACGGCTATGTTGATTACGATGAGTATTCGGATCACGCTTACGTAAACAACCTTAAGTCCGAAGACATTGAGCAGACCCTCTTCGAGGGCGATACCCGTCTTCTTACATCGATCAAGCAGGCTGACGGCACATATTTTGAAGGAACCAAAGCCGGCGCCGAGATCTACGCGAAGGTTAAGTCCGGCCAGGACTATTACGCGGAGAACATAACCATCAACAATAAGCTCTACGCGGTTTACTACACTCCCATTTATTCAGATGAAGCCGAAAAGAACTTCTGGGGCATGGCATTCTCCGGAATCCCGATGTCATCAGCCCAGACTACGATCAATTCGATCAGGAATTCGGTCATCATCGTTCTTGTGATCAGCCTTCTCATCATCGCCGCTCTTGTATTCTATGTAGGAACATTGTTTGAGAGATCGCTTAAGAACATGGTCACCAACATTGACGAACTCGCAGAAGGCGACCTTTCTCCGAAGGATATCAGAAGTACGATCTGCTACGAATTCGCTGAGATCAATAAAGCCATCGAGAACATGCAGGGTCAGCTCTCTTCTACCGTAGGCTCGATCCGCGGCACCTATGATTCACTCAATACAACCGTTGAGCAGGTCGACAGCCTTTCAAACGACAGCGCAAACGGCATCAAGCAGTCCGCAGAGCTTATCAGTCAGATGTCAAATACAGCTCTCAGTATGGCTGATAACGTGCAGAACGTTAATGCCGCAGTTATAGAGATGGGCAATTCGATCGAATCGATCTCCGACAGCTCCTCTGTCGCAAGTGATCGCGCGAAAGAGATGCAGAAGGTTAACAATGACGCCATCAAGAATATCAAGAACGTTTACTCGAGCAATGAGCAGTCTGTTACCGCTATCCTTAACATCAACGAACAGACCAAGGCTTCCGTTGAGGCTGTAAACAGCATCAGGTCGGCTGCGGATGTTATCACAAGCATCGCAGGCCAGACCAACCTGCTCGCGCTTAACGCTTCCATCGAGGCTGCGCGTGCCGGTGAGTCGGGACGCGGTTTCGCGGTTGTTGCCGAAAATATCAGAGAACTGGCTGAGCAGAGTAACCTCTCCGCCCAGGACATCAGAAAGTCTGTTGAAGACGTAGTAGTTAAGGTTGAGAGCTGCGCAGAGATGGCCAATGACGCGAAGGATCTGATGGTCACCCAGCAGGAGCTCGTAAAGACGGTTTCCGAGAGCATGGAGAACTTCAGCGCTTCCGTTTCCGAGGTTGTTTCGGATATCACCAGAGTTTCAACCGAAGCAGAGGCACTGAACAAGGTTAAGGAATCGATCCTGAACAACGTATCCGACCTGTCGGCGATCTCCGAAGAAAACGCCGCATCGTCTCAGGAAGTTGCCACCAACATCGACAACATCTCCGACAATGTTACCAACACCAAGAACGAGTCGACAAAGATGCGCGGCATGGCCGAGGAACTTAACGATCAGCTCCGCTACTTCAAGTAAGACAAAAGAGATTTCAATAAAACAGCCGGGGGGACGATTGTCCCCCCGGCTTTATCATGCCGTTTAATTATCAGTCATCAAATCCTGCGTAATCTCTCAGCTGCATAGCTGCGTAATACTCATACTTGGGCTGCAGATCCGCGTCGAAACAAAGCGGGCTGTATTCACTTCTCCATGACATCGAATCGGTAACTCCCCAGAATGTGAACGCGTCCATGTTCAGGGTTCCGTTGTCAACTCTCTCGAACAGACCGTTTACCAGCGCGTAGCAGAACTTACCCTGAGTCTTGAAATTCTCATCGTTTGCGGGCAGGGGATGCTGCCATTTTCCGAGCTGGATATCAACCTCGGTAAGCTGAACCTTAAGGCCTGTAGCTGCGACCGCGTCAACAAGTCTGAAATAATTAACAAGACTGTCCTCGGTGTAAAGATGTGCCTGGAAGCCTAATCCGTCGATCAGATATCTTCCGGTATCATCTTTAAGAGTTTCAACGAACTTAAGAAGAGTCTGAGTCTTCATCTGCTCATTGTAGTCATTGTAATAAAGATCGATGCTCTCGGGCGCGTATTTATCCGCGAAATAGAATGCGTACCACAGATAGTCATCTCCGATGATCGAAGACCAGTTGTTCTGACGCATCGTTCCGTTTTCCATCCATGCCTCATTTACAACGTCGTACGCATAAAACAGATCAATGTATCCGAGTGCCTCAAGCTGCTCAAATACCTGCTTTATATAGCTTTCCATACGTGCAAGCATTGTCTCGCGGTCAACAAAATCTCCCGAATTCTCGAAACCTTCCTTGAAGATCCAGTTCGGTGTCTGGCTGTACCATACAAGCGTATGTCCGCGCATCTTAAGACCGTTCTCCTTCGCGAACTCAAGGATCTTCAGCGCATCGCTGTTGAACTCAACGACCAGGTCTCCCGTTTCCTTACTCTTGTTTCTGTTGAAGATATAATCGGGCTTCATGGAGTTCTCCATGGTCAGGCTGCTGAAGTTGTCAAGAATGATCTTCTTGACAGCAGGTCTGTCTATCATCTGTGATGAGATGCAGGTTCCGACCTTCATGCCGTGCTCCGCGAAAACATCCTTCAGGCAGTAATCGTCGGGATTGATCGGTTCTGAGGTGGGCTCGGGCGCATCCGTGGGCGCAGGCGCTTCCGTGGGAGCCTTAGTGGGATCGGCAGCCTGTGTGGGAGCCGATGTAGGGTTGTTCTGTACTTCATTTCCTTTTTTGCAGCCCGCAAGGGATAAGATCATAACCGCTGCGAGCAGGATAGCAAGAATTCTTTTCATCTTACAATTCCTTTCTTTGATCGTTTTCATCCTCAAACAGCGTTGGGCATAGTCAACCCTTCGCTTTCAGTTGAAGATTATAATCGGCATATGAGGAGTAAACTAATCAAAAAAAATCTAGAATTACCGAAATGTTGCTATAACACGTATTAAAAAAACACAAAAAAATGTGAGCCTCCGCAGATGCGGAGGCTCATTCGCGCGGAGTGGGTGGGATTCGAACCCACGAGACGTTGCCGCCTACCTGATTTCGAGTCAGGGCCGTTATGACCACTTCGATACCACTCCAAAGCATTACTGTCTTTCGACAGCCACAAACGTGATTATATTACAGAGCGGACAAATTTGCAAGCAAAATTTCCATTCCCGCAGAATCCGCTATATCACCTGTCTTTATCAGGTTCTCGGTCTCAGTGCAGAGCTCGATCGCCCGGATTATTTTTGAATAAGGAAAGTCCTTAAGCTTCGCCTTCTCTTTCTTAAACAGCCAGTCGGGCATTTTAAGGTTCGATGCCGCTTCGGTCACCGATCTTCCGCGGTTCAGCTCGTCTCGGATGCCCAAAAGCTTCAGATATCTCGCCACGATGAATCTCAGGATCCCGAGCGGCTGCTCGCGCAGGCTTATCAGATCGTGGTATATCTTCAGCGCGCCCTTGAAGTCCTTATTCATCAGCATATCGACGATGTCGAATATCCTGTTCTCGATCTGCATAGAACATATCGCGTCTATGTCAGCCCGCCTTACGGTATCGGAACTTCCGGTGTAATCGATCAGCTTATCGAGTTCGGTAGAGACATTGTATAGGTCTCCTCCGATTCCGTTTACGAAATATACGCAGTCATCCTTCGAGATGCGCTTTCCGGCCTTCCCCAGATATCCCGCGCAGAACTCGACCGCCTGCTCGGGCGTCGGAGTCGTAAATTCGCAGACATACCCGCCTTCTTTTACAGCCTTATATAACTTTGTCTTTTTATCCGCTGAATGCTCTATCAGTACGAGAACCGTGGATTCCGGGATCTGCGGTATGAACGCGTCAAAGCCCGAATCGCCGCCGAACAGTCCCGAATTCTCGACTATCACCAGTCTCCTGTCTGCAAAGAATGGAAGCGTCAGGCATATCTCCTTCAGTTCGTTCACATCATAGCCCGAGCTGCCGTCGAACGCGGAATAATTCACATCCGAGCCGTCGTCGCCCAATACACCCTTTTTTAGAGAGGCCACGCAGCGTCTCAGCAGATAGAACTCGTCTCCGTACAGGAGGTAGACTCTTTTATATTTACCGCTTACTATGTCCGCCTTGATATTCTTCATTGAAGCCGATCCTCTCTCCGAGTTTTACGACTGTTTCGATGCCTTCCGCGGAATTCGCGATCAGATCCTCATCAGGCGTAAAGCATCCCTTCTGCGTCAAAAGCACGATCGTCGAGCCGCCGAACTCAAAGCGTCCCTTCTCGGTCCCGCGCTTTACCGCGCGCGCTCCGTGCAGGTTCACGATCCTTCCCACGCACATCGCTCCTATCTCCATCTGGACAATGCGCCCGAAATGCAGTGAATCGATAACCGTATACTCTCTCTGATTCTCCCTGAATACGCGTATATGGTCTGTAGCGGTGGGGCTGACGGTATGCAGAACGCCGGGAATAAAGATATTCTCTCCCTTATGACCGTCGTCCGGATAGCAGTAATGATGGTAATCATCCGCCGTAAGCCTCAGTACGATCGCCCATCCGCCCGTGAAATCCTCCGCGAGCTCATCGTCGCGGAGCAGTGAAGGTACAGTATATTTCGAGCCTTTGATATCGAGCACGAGATCATCGTCGATCGCGGCAACCGTCACCTTACCGTCGCAGGGAGACGCGAGAAGCCTGTGATCCCGCTCTATCATGCGCTTTCCGGGTTTCAATTCCCTGATGAAGAAATCATTGAACGAAGGATATCTGCAGGGAACGCATTCCTTAAGGCTTATATTGCTCTTTTTGATGAATCCGTCGATCATAAGCGTCGATAAACGGCTCTTCAGAAAAGCTCGCACAAGGTTCGAGAACGCCGGTCTGATCAGGATGTTCAGCGCCAGTCTTCCGGGTACGGTATTATACGCAAATTCAAGAAATCCGGAGGGTG
The DNA here is from genome assembly GCA_017553665.1 of Lachnospiraceae bacterium. The sequence continues at coordinate 7,774 of JAFZKM010000123.1, read as the reverse complement.
TCGCGTCTCCGGATATGATATTGCCTTCTCTGTCTTTATAGTATGTATCGCTCATAATTTAAAATTTGATCAGGCATACGCCCACAAATACGGCAATTGCCGCCAACGCAACAGGTATAAGCTTCTTTCCGTGTACCTTGGGCATCTTGAAATCAAGAAGGAACAGGAACGCGGTAAGAGCCTCCGAAGCCAGCATAACGATCACAAAGGACATGCCGCTGAGGAAATATCTGGTCAGGAAGAAAAGAGGAAGGATCCATGTAACATTCGTAACCGGGAGGCCCCTGTAATACTTGCGGAGTTTGGTTCCCTCGGTCTTCTGTCTGTCTTCCTCGGATACGTTAAAGAAGGCAAGTCTTATAACAGCCGCCAGCATCAGCATCACGCCGAGCACGAACGCGATCCTGTGAAGCACAGCCGCATCGGGTGCCTGATACTTCGCGATGAAATAATAAATTCCCGCGGGCTGTACGCCGAAGCTCACACAATCGCAGAGCGAATCGATCTGAATGCCGAACTTCCTCTCCGTATCGGTGCGGTCCTTTTTCGTACGTGAAACAGGGCCGTCAAGCATATCGCAGAGTCCCGAGAACATGAAGAAGAAAATACCGATCTTCAGGTCTCCCTGAGAGCACAGATACATGCCCAGAGCCGCCGAAACAACGCTCAGATATGTGATGATAACGGTGTAATTATAGAATCCAATCATATGAAAATGCCTCCAAAATCCGTAACCTATAAAATTATAAATTAATACGGACTGAATGTAAAGCACCTATCAATACTTGATACATCGATTTTGGAAACTAAGGTATCCTGCGCCTTTTTCAGTACTCTTCCACTGTTATCCTTCGCCCGTGATCAATGATCACCGCGCCCGAATCCGCCGTACAGAAGACATTGCTCTCCGCCTTCGCCAGCCGTTCCAGCGTCAGGGGATTCGGGTGACCGTAGGTATTGTACTTATAGCATGAAATAACGGTGATCCCCGGCCGGAATCTGTCCAGCAGTTCCGCCGAAGTCGAGTATTTCGAGCCGTGATGCGCGCATTTCAGGACCGTAAACGCGTCATTGCTCCGGACCAGCCTTTCCTCATAAAGCTTCTCGCTCTCAAAGCCCGAATCTCCGGTCAGCAGCAGCTGCAGATCATCGTATTCCAGAAGCGCGACAACCGATCCCGAATTCGCGTCGGAATACCTGCGTCCGGCTTCGGGAGCAAGGAAAGTGACCGAAAAACCTTTTTCTGAGTCATCCCCTGAATCCGGCGCATTCAGCACCTCTCCGGCGCTCACATATCTTATATCCACGCCCTTTTCGGCCGCAAGTGTCAGAAGCCCGCATTCGGGATCGGCATTCGTTCCGACCACGAGACTTCCGATCTCAGGATATCCGAGCTCCAGCATTTCCATTACTGCGCTGGTATGGTCCTTATCCGTATGTGAGATGATCACATGGTCCAGTCTTGTTATCCCGCGCGATCTTAAGAACGGGATAACCCTGTATTTCCCGACATTTGAGACATTGCCCGAGCCTGCGTCCATCAGGATATTCTTTCCGCCCGCTTCCGCGTAGATCGCGTCTCCCTGCCCCACATCGAGGAACACAGCCTGTAAACTGCCCGAATAAGGGCGCGCGAATATCACGGCGCATCCGGTAATTATCAGGAGCTGCTTAGGAATCCGGTTCTTCAGGTACGGTCTTCGCGTCAAAACCAGCACAAATAGCGCAAGCAGCGCGTAATACGTGACAACCGCGGCAGTGTGGGGAACTCCCGTTACCGGTCTGATATAAGGTATGCTCCTCTCCTTTTCACATATCGCGGTATAGAGCCTTAAAATGTAATACACCGGTCCCGCGATCGGCGCAAAACCGGAAGCCGCGGCAGCGTAACCCGCGGGGAGCAGGATCGACATCATCGGAAGTATCAGGATATTTATCGGGACAGAAAGCAGATTTACGCAGTAATACGCCGATATCACAGCCGGCAGCGTAAATATCCACACAAAGGTGCTCATGAGCACGGATTTCCCGATCACATGCGTGATATCCCAGACCCTCACGATCTCCTGCGCGGTAAATATGCCCAGCACGGCAAGGAATGAAAGCCTGAAGCCGGAATCATAGATATAGAGAGGCTGTATGAATATCAGGATCATCGCTGCGGCCCCTGCCGTATTCAGCAGGTCGTACCGTTTTCCGAGAAGTTTTGCCCCAAGCATCACTGTCAGCATGATCACTGCTCTCATCGTCGAAACAGCCCCTCCCGTAAGTATCAGATACCCGTACATTACGGACAGAGTCACTGCGATGCTTAATTTCATGCGTGAGAAAAGCCTGTTCAGGAGTCTGTAGATGCCCAGTCCGAGCAGAGATACGTGAAGCGATGAGATCGATAAGATATGAGCTATGCCGCCTTCGGAATACAGGTCTTTTATGTTGCTGTCTAGCATTCCGCGGTCGCCCGTAAGTATTGAATTTAAGACCGAACCTTCCTCTTCGGGAAGTATCCGGAAGATATTGTCCGAAAGACGGGTCCTGATGTGATAGAGAAATGATCTTATCCTATACCCGCCCGATGGAAAGAGTTGTGCCTCAGACGCATTAAAACGGGCTCTGAGGCGTCTTATGCGGTAATACATATCCGAATCGAACTGACCAGGATTTGTGGCCTTCTCGAACGGATAAACGCGTCCTTTTGCCGTTATTATGTCTCCCGGCTCCGGCTGCAGTCCGGTTTCGGAGGAAACACTCAGCAGGATTCCGCCAGCTTCATAACTTTGTCCGCGAATCGTGACCCTCGCGTTCTTAAGCGTTATACGGTATCCGTCCGGTCTGACCGAGATATAATCCGCGGTTCCGGTCACTTTTGCGTCGGTGCCTTTCAGGAGTACCTTCTCCGGCTTACAGCCTCCGGCCTCCTCGGCTATCCGCATGAATCCCGATACGGCGAATACAAATGTCAGCAGCCATACCGTTGACAGATATATCCTGCCTTTAGGCCTGCTCTTGACAATATGGATCACCCCGGCAAGGAATGCGGCTGCCGCGGCAAGAAGCAGGAAAAACGGCGTTCCCGCTCTTCCGTCATAAAACATCACACACCCGCCCGCCGCGGCCCCGGTGACCGCAGCCGCGCCCCACAGCGCCGCGGGCCTGCAGAGTATCTTCTCAAGATCATTCACCGGCATCACCCGCTCTTTCGGTATCCGTCAGATCCGGCCTTCTCTCAAGAAAACCGTCTATCGGTACTGTGCCGTATGTCTTTACTGCCGTGGAATCGACAGTGATCTTAACCTTATTTACCGCGGAAAACTCCGTAAGCGTATTTACGAGGCTGTAGACGCTCACCTCATCGGTCACGCCCTCCATACCGTTCAGAAATTCCTCGGAAAGGTCCAGATAGCATATTCCGTCTCTCACAAGGATCTTGTTGAGCTTTGTATCGGAAGGCAATGTCGCCCTGTAATCGCTCGTCTCAAACGCGGGCCCGCCTATCAGCTGCTCCAGCGCGAGTTCTTCCTGCGATCTCGTTCCGTTGCTCTCGACCAGAAGCCTGACCGAAGAAAGCGTAGTCCCGTCGCCTGTCGCGTAGAAAACGGTGAGCAGTACCGTCTGTCTGAACGATACGTCCTCTCCTGTATTGTCAATGAAATCTTCTCCGGACATAATGCCGGCCATCATATCTCCGTTCAGCACGAGCGGCTGTCCGTTGATCAGGAATTCCACTCCCTCAATGCCTTCCAGGCCGCACAGCGTTTTCACGACGCCTGCCCTGCAGAGTATCTCCTGAAGCGGCTCCATGGAACCGTATTCTTCGGAAAAATTCAGTATCAGCTGGCCTTCCTGCCCGAAACCGTAATCAAGCACCTCTACGGTGTCCGGGACTATCTTGTTGTAAACAGCGCTCTCCGGCGTACTCTTAAGCCTGTCGAGCACTTCATAAACCTCCGCTTCGATATCGGCAGCCTTAGGCACATAGTATTCCCAGGTAAGCTCGGAATACCCCATGTCGGTCCTGTAGATCCTTACCGAATTCCCGGGTACATTTTGCTCTGCTTCCGAATCGCAGGCCGCAAGCAGCCCCGCGAGCATAAAAACTGCCGCGAGCAGAAGCCCCTTCAAATATCTTGTCATTTAAACCTCCGGTATATAACTCAAAGGGATCTTGATCATAAAGGTCGAGCCCTCGCCCTCGGTGCTCTCGACCTTGATCGATCCGTGATGCATCTTTACTACGCTCCTCGTGATCGCAAGTCCCAGGCCCGTTCCGCCGGTCTGTCTCGAACGCATCTTGTCGACGCGGTAGAAACGGTCGAATATGCGCTCAAGCGCGGCCTTCGGAATGCCTATTCCGGTATCCGAGACGGTGATCATGAAGAATTTGTGGTCGGCGTTCAGCGAGATCGTCACCGAACCGCCCTCTTTGTTGTATTTAATGCCGTTCTCAACCAGGTTCGTTATCGCGAGGGTCATCTTCACTTCGTCAACTTCGGCAAGGATCTCTCTGTAGCTCTCGTAAATGATCTCGACATTCGCGGCCTGCGCGATCGGCTTTATCCTCCTGATGACAAGGTCGAGAAGCTCATTGATATTGACAGAAGCAATGTGCATGTCGCCCGACTTGCGGTCCAGCTTTACAAGCGCCAGAAGGTCATTGATGATCTTGTTCTCACGGTCTACCTCGGCATTGATATCGGTCATGAACTCACGATAGAGCTCCACCGGCGCGTCGGGCTGCTCGATCAGCGAGTCCGAAAGAACCTTCATCGAAGTAAGCGGCGTCTTGAGCTCATGTGAAACGTTCGAAACGAATTCCTGACGCGACTCCTCGATCGACGCCATACGCCCGAGCATCTTATTGTATGAATCGGAAATAACGTCCATTTCGGAGAAACCGCTGATATGCATCTCTTCATCGGGGCCGCCGTCATAGGTGTTGTTCAGCGACTGATTGATCTTTAAGAGCGGACGGGTAATGCCCTTCGCGGCGAATATGCCCAGTGTCAGCACGAGCAGCGACAGTATCCCGCCCGTAAACAGCTGGATATTGCGCAGTCTTATGCTCGAAGCTATGCAGTCCTGAGTGGAAAACGATATGATAAGAACTCCCTGAACGAGACTGTTCACGGAATAATTAGCTGCGGACTGCGCGGGACTGTTTGCCGAAAGCATGGAAATATCGCGTATCGGAAGACACAGCTCGATGCGGTTCTCCCTTTTGTCGCGGTATTCGCTGGAATTGCCTTTAAGGGCTCCGATCGCCTCGGAAGAGACTATGGTCTTGCCCTCTTCGAAATGATATGAATCGTAGATAACGGTGAGCCTGGAGTTCGCGACGATGATCCTTCCGTCATAGAGCGACGATACGAGCTCCAGCTCTTTATTGATGTCTGTGGACTGCGCGGGATACGCGGTGTAGACATTAGATACCATTTTGGTGATAAGCTTGTCCGCGTAGTCAAGCACCTGCTCTTTCCTCGACTCAACGGCAAGATTCTTCGACGCGATAAATGAGACTATGCAGACAACGCAGCCGATCCCGCAGGCAACGGCCGCAACATTCAGAAACACGCGCAGACGCATGCTTCTGAAGAAATTCTTTATTCTGGTCTTAGTGATGGAAGTAGTATCCGATACCCCATTTGGTGTGAACATATTCAGGCTCTCCGGGCTTCTTTTCTATTTTCTCGCGGAGTCTTCGCACGTGAACATCCACGGTCCTCACATCACCGGGATAGTCGCTCTTCCATACGATGGAAAGCAGCTCCTCCCTGCTGTAAACTCTGTCGGGATTGTAAACAAGGAGTTCGAGCAGATCGAATTCCTTCGCGGTCAGATTCACATCCTCGCCCGAAATGATGACCCTTCTCGATACGGTATCGAGCGTCAGATCGCCGAATTCAATGGTCTTGGGCTTCGTCTCCTCACGCTCGCTCCTGTTGCTCCTTCTGATGATCGCCTTGATCCTCGCCTTTACCTCGAGAATATTGAACGGCTTCGTGATATAATCGTCCGCGCCGTACTCGAGTCCCATGATCTTATCGATATCATCAGTCTTCGCCGTGAGCATGATGATCGGAGTATCCGAAAACTCCCTGACCGCCTGGCAAACTTCATATCCGGACATGACCGGAAGCATGACATCGAGCAGTATTACCGCATAATCATTTTTTCTGATGAGGCTGAGTCCCTCTCCGCCGTCATAAGCGCAGTCGACATCATAGCCTTCCTGCTCAAGGCTGAAACGCAGTCCCTTTACGATCAGCTTCTCGTCATCAACTACCAAAACCCTCTTGGACATAAAACACCTCTTAACTCCCTTATTTCCCTGTAATATCGCTTCCTACGCAGATCCGGTCCTTTATCTTGCCGAAGACGCCCTCTTTTATCCCAGGAACAAGCATGATATCCTCAATGCTCTTAAACTCTCCGTTCGCCTCTCTGTAGGCAACGATCGCAGCCGCCTTCGCGTCCCCTATGCCGGTCAGAGTCTTCAGTTCATCGATACCGGCTTTATTAATGTCAATGGGCTTTTCTTCCGGCATTTCGTCCGCCGGGTCACCGGTGCTGGCTTTTGCGTCTTCTCCTTCCGCCGCGGGTGAAACCGCTTCGGTTACGGCCGGCGCAGCCTCAGCCGTCACTGCCGGCTTCAGGGCCGTTCCGTCCCTGCTGTAGACGGTGACCGCCTCATCTGAATAAAACCACATCGCGTACGATACTCCCGCGATCAGGAACAACGCTGCGCACAGGACCTTCAAAAAGCCCGAAAAATCTCTTTTTCCCAATAAAAGACCTCCTTAAATATAAAATAAAAACACTTATAATGCAATACTTGCCCTATTCTTTTTCAAATGCTAAAATGATGTATATTCAGTACCTGATCATTAATAAAAATTCACATAAAGGGGACCGAAACATGACCGTAAAAGAAAAAGCCGAAAAGATGAAACAGGTTAGCCCTCTGCTCGCAGCTTCCCCGATCAGAGCCAGGAATTACGCGTTAAGCCTGATAGCGGAATCGCTGCGCACCCATGCGAGCGATATCTTCGCCGCAAACAAGGCTGACATCAGAGCCGCGAAGAATCTGGGTCTCGCGGAGCCCGTTATCAAAAGAATGACCTTTAACGAGGCCAAGCTTAAATCAGCTCTCGACGGAATCTTCGGACTTATCGAGCTGCCCGATCCTGTAGGCAAGACCCTGCTTCACAGACAGCTTGACAGAGATCTCGAACTCTACCGCATCACCTGCCCCATCGGCGTGATCGGTGTTATCTTTGAGGCCCGTCCCGACGCGCTCGTACAGATCTCCTCTCTCTGCATAAAGAGCGGCAACTGCGCGCTTTTAAAGAGCGGCCACGAGACTATAGAGACAAACCGCATCCTCTTTAACATCATCAGTACCGCTGCGGTTAAGGCAGGCCTTCCCGAGGGCTGCCTTGTACACGCTGAGGAGCGTTCCGAGATCAGCGAGCTGCTCGAGTGCGACGAGAGCGTGGATCTCATCATCCCCAGAGGCTCGAATGCCTTCGTCAGATACATCATGGACAATACAAGGATCCCCGTAATGGGCCATTCCGACGGAGTATGCCATATCTATGTGAGCAAAAACGCGAAGCCCGATATGGCCTTAAAGATCATAAAAGACGCGAAGACACAGTACGTCGCGGTTTGCAACGCCGTGGAGACAGTCCTGTTAGACGAGGCGATATCGGACAGCTTCCTTCCCGAACTTGAAAAAGCGATGGCGGATGCGCATGTAGAACTGATCATGGAG
>JAFZKM010000122.1 GCA_017553665.1 Lachnospiraceae bacterium | reverse complement strand
GTCATTCTTTCCCACCAGTGACGAAATATCATCGTCCTGTCCGCTGCCGCCGGCATTTTCCTCGTTCGCCGTGGCTTCTTTTATCTTGTTTTCAAGCTTGAGGTTCGGAATGATGATCACCACGAAAATGAACAGGGTGAACAGAATACCGGTTCCGACTCCTCTCATGTAATATTTCAGTTTCATCTCTTAAATCTCCCCGTGATCATCAGCAATAAAGGTCAATGATAAGCTTTACCTCTCCCTGTCCCATTCCGAGGAGTTTGGAAATTTCCATGACTGACTTTCCGCTCTTATGGAGCGCGATTATCTCATCGTTGCGGTTAATGGCACCGGTATCGAGATTCTCCGTGGGCGCTTCAAATACGGAAGTATTGATCGTCGCTGCGGGTCTTGCCGCGGGTGCTTTCACAGCGGGTTTCGCTGCAGGTTTGGCCGCAGTGCCGGATGAAGCAGGCTTAGCCGCCGCGGTTCCTGCGGGCTTCGCTGCCTGGGTTCCGGCCGGCTTAGCTGCCGCAGCACCGGATGTTCCGGATGTCTTTGCCGCAGGTCTTACGGGTGCGGGCTGAGGCGCGGGAGCCGTACGCGCCGGTTCGGGGCTCTTCGCTGACTGAGGCTTCGCAAGAACCGCGCTCAGTCTGTTCTCTGCCGCCGCGGCTGCCTTATCGACAGCTTCGCGTGTCGCCTCCGCGTCGCGTATCATCTTCTCGCAGGCTATCCTCGTATTCTCCATGCCGAGCGCCGTGGCCTTCAGAGCCTCTTCTTTTTCGTTCAGCATCTGATAGAGGAACACTACTTCTTTATGGTTGCTCTCGATCTTTTCGAGCATCTGGTCGGAGTATTCGCCGACCGCTATGATCTTGTCGTTTGAGAGCGATTCGAGCTTGTCTTCGGTTTCATGCAAAAGAAAATCAGCCCTCTTATTCGCCTTCTCGACAAAATCCTCATGCATCTGCTCGAGCGCATTGGCGTCCAATGCGCTGCGGACTGCATCCTTTGCGGATCTCTCGCTGCCTCCGACGATAAAAAAGCTGATGATTATAAATGCCGCGCCCAATATAAATAAAGTTATCTCAAGCCCTGTCATTGACTTACATATCCCCCTGTTAACAAGCCTTTAAATCCTGATATCTATCCCCCCGGGATGATCGGTCATATTCTTGACCTTCGGTTCCTTGTCCTCTTCCTCTTCGCGGTCCTCGCCCTTTCCCCGGCCCCCACCGGAGGAATACTCGTTATTGCCCTTTTCCTTGGCGTCATAACGGTATTCGGGGTTAGTCGCTTCCGACATCCTTACCGTGCGGTTGGCGTCGGCGTTGGCGTTCTGTTCGATATGCTGAGTGATCTCAGCGGCTCTCGACATGTCTTTCGCCTGTTCGCCGAGCCTGACCTGCGTAGCTTCCTGTGACTTCGGAACCATTGTATACATTTCGATAGGAGTGATCATGGTGTCTTATCCCCTTTCGTGTCCGCCGATGTATCCTCAAAAACCATCAATATGCGGCAACTCTGACATCCGCTCCGTCTCTGATCAATCTTGCGTGTTTGGTTTCGGTCCTGATGTAGTTTGTAACGTTTGAAATGGTGACCTTGCAGCCGGGATAGATAACCTCGTCGACAAGGATATATCCGCCGGTCGCGTTATCGAGTTCAACGGTAATGGCCTCGATCTGCTTTGTCATCTCTTCCATCTTCTTATCAAGCTCCTTGCGCTCGCCCGCAACCTGCTGGAACTGCGCAAGCCTCTCGGGAGTTACCTCCTCGTGGTTCTTGATCTTATTCGTAAAATGAAGGATGATCTTATCGTCGCGGTCCATCATCTTCTGCGTCTCGATCTTTTCTGCCTCGAGCTGCTTGAGTTTGGTCGCGAGGTTCATGTTAACGCCCACTTCAAGTACAGTGTTCGTACCCATTACGGAGCCGATGGTCTTCGCCTCGATGCACTTGCTCGAGCGGACCGAACCGCCTGTGATGAAGCCCTTCTTGCCCTTTACGATGATCTCGCTGCCCGCGGTAACGGTGCTGTGCATGATGGATTCGGTCTGTACGAATCCGCCGGCATTGACCTCCGCGCTCTCGATGAATTTCGTAACGATGTTCGAGCCCGCGGTGAGCTTGCCTCTGGCCATGCCCTGGATACCGCGTTTTAAGATGATCTGTCCGCCCGCGTTGAGCTCGGCGCCTTCCACGATGCCGTTGACGATGATGTCGCCGGTCGCGGTAACCTTATAGCCCGTATTAACATTGCCCTCAACCTGAACATTGCCGTTATAGTCAATGTCGCCGGTCGTGGGATCAACGTTCGCGGGAACGGTGTATGTATCCGAAATGAAGATCTGTCCGTCAACGAGCATAACGTGTCCGTTAACATCGCAGATCAGCTGCAGTCCGTCGGGACTCAGATGCGCGTGCTTAACCTGGCGCAGGAACTTCACCGAAACGTTTCTGGGCTTGATCGGAATGCCCTTTACGTCCATGCCGGGCTTGCCCTGGATCGCGGGAGTAAGAGTCGCCAGAACCATGTCCTTCTCAACGTGGCTTACGGTGTCAAGCTGATGGAAATCAACCGAGCCGTCCTCGTTAAGCTTGGGCTTCTTGGTAAGGTCTGTATTAAAATGATACTCGATCACGGCGTCGCGGCCTTCCTCGGGAGGAGTCGCCTCAGCGAGCACGTAGCTGGTGCAGTACTGGCGGTCCTTCAGGAAATTCCTGATCTCTTCTTCCTTGAGTCCGCTCTTGATGCCCTTTACCGCGAGAGTATGCACGATATCTTCATAATTCATCTTCGATCCGCTCTTTTCGGGCGGATAGAATCTTACAACGGCCGAAAGTCCGTCGGGACAATCAACGGAAAGATGCTCGTCAATATTGCCGAGCGAAAGTGTGGTCAGTCTGACCTCAACGGGATCGGGTCCCGTACAATTCTTTAATGTCTCATAAACCGCCGATTTCTCAAAATCGAGCTTGAAGCCGTCCAGATAGTTAACGATCTCCGTTCCGTCTGCCGGCGCCCCCATATCCTCCGGCGGATAGATGATGAGATACGTGCCGTCCGGCCTCTTGTCTAACTTAAAATACCCGTTCTTCATAAGTCACCCCTCAGTAATCTGTCTTCCGATCTGCCTTCCTTACCCCAAAAACATAGCCATGTTGCCGCCGAGTCTCTGCTTCATCTTGATAAGAGCCTTTGAATGAAGCTGGGATACGCGTGATTCCGATACCTCCAGAACTCTGCTGATCTCCTTTAATGTAAGCTCTTCATAGTAATAAAGAGTGATTACCTTCTTCTCTTTGTCCGTAAGTGTCTCGAGAACCTCGAGGAGCAGTCTCTTAAGCTCCGATTTCTCCACGACCTTCTCGGGCTGCATGTAATCCTTGTCCGCTCTGGGCTCGATCTTCGCCTCGCCCTGCTCCATGTACTCGTCGAGCGAGATAATGTTTGAAACCTTTGTCTCGTTCTGGAGCTCATCGAGCTCGTCAACTGAAATACCGAGTTCCTCGGCCACCTGCTCGTCGGTCGCGGGCCTTCCGGTACGCTCCTCTATCCTGCGGTAAGCGCCGTCCAGATCCTTCTGCTTCTGGCGCACGGTACGCGGTATCCAGTCCATCTTGCGGATCTGGTCAAGTATCGCTCCCCTGATCCTGAGCGAAGCATATGTCTCGAACTTAACGCCCTTTCCGTAGTCAAACTTGTCGATCGCGTCGATAAGGCCGAATACCCCATATCCGACCAGATCGTCACACTCAACGTTGTATCCGAGATACATACTGAGCTTGCCCGCCACAAGCTTAACCAGCGGCGCGTATTCTATAATAAGCTGTTCACGCAGTTCCGGAGTCTTGTTTGCCGAATAATCGCTCCAGAGCTTTTCCTTATCAACTGCCATAATCAGTTATGCTCCTTCTCACAATGTCTCAGTAGCTTCTGTTTCTTCCGGCGTCTCTTCGGACGCTCCATCCTCGGGATAAGGCTCACCCGGATGCTTCTCCTCCCATTCCTCGCGCAGGCGCTGCTCCTCTTCCCTCTTTAGTCTCT
>JAFZKM010000121.1 GCA_017553665.1 Lachnospiraceae bacterium | reverse complement strand
GGAATAGGCCTCTTCCTCTACGGAATGAAATATCTCGGAGCTTCGCTCGAGCACATGGCCGGCTCGAAGCTTGAAAAGACTCTCGAAAAACTCACAAACAACCGTCTGAAGGGCGTTCTTCTCGGTATCTTCGTGACCGGCGCCATCCAGAGTTCTTCAGCCACCACTATCATGCTGGTCGGCTTCGTAAATGCGGGCATCATGAGCCTCGCGCAGACCATTCCCGTCATCCTCGGTGCGAATATCGGTACGACCATCACGGGCCAGATCCTTCGTCTCGGCGATATCTCGGGCTCGGGCAGCACATTGCTCAGCATGCTCAAACCTTCATCCTTCGCTCCCCTGCTGATCGGCGCCTCGGCATTTGTCATGCTGATGAGCAAAAAGAAAAAGGCGAACAACATTGCCGCCTGTGTGATGGGCTTCGGTATCCTCTTCTTCGGAATGACCACGATGGAGAACGCGCTCGCGCCTCTCTCATCTTCGGAGGAATTCAGCCGCCTGTTCACAACCTTCTCGAACCCGGTAGTAGGTCTCCTGCTCGGTATTTTGCTTGCTTCGATCCTTCAGAGCTCGTCAGCGGCGATCGGTATCCTGCAGACTCTCGCAGCAGCGACCGGCACCGTATCCTTCGCGGTTGCTGCTCCGATGATCATTGGTATCAGCATCGGTAAGATCACTCCCATCGCGCTCGCCAGCATCGGCATCAAGCGCGAAGCGCAGCAGGTTACGCTCTCACAGCTGATCATCAGTGTTTCGGGCGGTATCCTCGGACTGATCCTGCTATACGCGATCCTGATTCCCCTCAACATGTTCGATCTCGATAAGATCATGACACGCGGTACGATCGCGAACCTGAACTCCGCATACAACATAGTTGTTTCCCTTGTATTCGTTCCTTTCTGTGTCGGGATCGCGAAACTCGCGAAAAAGATCCTTCCCGACGAAGCTCCTTCCAAGATGGACGAATCGCTGCTCGCGCTTAACGACATGCTGCTGAATACGCCCGCGGTAGCGCTCGACCAGTGCACGCGCGTTATAAATAACATGGGCTCTACAGCAGTAGAAAACTATGGCCTCTGCATACAGATGCTCGACCACTACGACGAACACACAGTCGAGGACATCAATGAGAACGAGGCCTTCCTCGACAAAGCCGAGACGAAGCTGAGCGACTACATGGTCAAGGTTACGGGCTGCAACCTCCGCTCCGAGGAACGCAAGGAAGCGACGAAGATCATGCATTCGATCATGGATTTCGAGCGTATCGGAGATCACTGCGTAAAGCTTTCGGATGTAGCCGCATATAACACCGCGAACGATATCAGATTCACCGACCACGCGAAGCGCGAGCTGGTCCTCGTAGCCGACGCGGTCAACGAGATACTGAACATCACGGTCAGCTCCTTCGCTGCGGATAATGACAGCGAAGCCCTCAAGGTAGAGCCTCTCGAGGAAATGATCTCCTCGATGTGCGAGAGCGTAAAGGAGCATCACGTGCATCGCCTCCAGGCCGGCACCTGTACGGTGCAGAGCGGCATCTCGCTGGTTGAATGTCTTACGAGCTTTGAGCGTATCGCAGCTTACTGTTCCAACATCGCCCTGCACGTAATCGAAAAGCAGACCTCCGGTTCCGGCTTCGATATGCACGGCTACGCGAAGGAAATGCACGCCTCGAGCGAAGTATACCAGAATTACTACTACGAGTATTCAAAGAAATACATGATCCCTCTCGATGATCTCGATGAGGAGAACTAAGACCAGGGGACGGGGTTTATGGTTCATTTGCTAAATCCAAATGAACCATAAATCCCGTCCCCAAGCACTTAGTCAATTCCCTTAACTATCACAAACTCATAATCCTCGTCCGCGGCCTTCTCGATCTCCTTCAATCCGTATTCCACATCAAAGGTTTCGATCTTCATGCGTACCGCGGCGTCTACCTCACGGATCTTGCCGTTGTCCTCAAGATTTCCCGCAGAACGCCCCGCAAGTCTCGCCGGAGCCAGGATGATGCGTGTCTCGGGCGTCTCGCCGCGCGCGATCGCTTCTTCATATCTGCGCTTCTCCGAGATAAGCACTTCCGCCAGCAGCTCAGGCTTTGAGAAGGTCGAATCAAGGATCAGGTTGTAATTCGAGATCTTGAAATAATCGATGCCGTAGATATCCTTGTATCTTTGGTCCTCGGTATGAGCCCTCTCGATCAGCTGCGCCTTCGCGTCTTCCTGAGTCTTGTACTTCTCGGTGTCTCCGCGGTCATCATTGAATACTCGTCTGGCCGCCTCGTCAATGTCTACGGACAGGAACACCTTGAACGTATTTACTGCGAAATGCCAGGCAAGTCTTGAATCAAAGAACAGATCGTCCTTTCTCTCGATCGATATCTGGCGGGTCCTGTCATCGATCAGATGATCGTAGGAATTGTCCTTCTGCATCAGCTGATTCATTTCAAGCACCGAAATGCCCTTCTCAGCCGCGAATTCACGGATAACCTTTCCGGTCGAGTATATCTCGAACCCGTATTTTTCAGCCATGATCTTACTGATCGTCGACTTTCCGCTTCCCAGATTTCCCGTAAGTGTGATATGCATTGCATGCCTCCTGAAATTATTTATAAAGCTTCATTATCTCATCGATCACGTGACCGGTCGCCTTCTCAACCGTGCCCTCTTTGAAAGGATTCAGCAGATTTCCGATCTGAAGGAGCTCGAAATAGCCCTTGGTTCCGCCTGCCTTGCAGAGGTTCAGATAATCCGCCCAGGCTTTGCTTCTGTCTTCCTTCATGCGGCCGTAGTACTGGAACGCGCAGATCTGCGCGAGCGCGTACTCAATGTAGTAGAACGGATACAAGAAAATGTGCTGCTTCTGCATCCAGAAACCGCCCTCCTCGAGGAACTTATTCCCATCATAGTCGCGCCAGGGCATGTACTTTTTCTCGATCTCGCGCCATACGCTCCTGCGCTCCATCGCGTCCATTCCGGGCTTCGCGTAAACCCTGTGCTGGAACTCGTCAACGCTTACGAGATAAGGGATGCACTCGATCGCGCCTATCAGGTGCGCTGTTCTGTATTTCTCGGCATTCTCCCCGAAGAATGACTCCATCCAGGGATATGCGAAATGCTCCATCGACATCGAATGTACTTCATTGATCTCGGCGGTCGATCCGCACAGATCGCTCACGGGAATGTTCCTCATCGCCATATAGCCCTGGAACGCGTGTCCCGCCTCATGTGTCAGAACATCCACGTCAGCGGAGGTTCCGTTGAAATTCGAGAAGATAAAGGGTGCCTTATAGATCGGGAATGCCGTCATGTATCCGCCCATATGCTTGCCCGGACGTGTCTCGAGATCAAAGAGCTGATACTCCTTCATGAAATCAAAGAACTCGCCGGTCTCAGGGCTCATCACGCGGTACATGTTCTGCGCCTTGTCCACCAGCTCCTGAGTGGTTCCGATGGGGTTCGCGTTGCCCTCCGGGAACTTCAGTGCCTCGTCGTAATATCTGAGCTTGTCCAGTCCGAGGCGCTCACGCTGCTTCTCGCGGATCTTAGCCACTGCGGGAGTCACGATCTCGCGGATCTGCTCACGGAAGCAAGCCGCGTCTTCCTGCGTGTAATCAAAACGGCTGCGCTCGATGTAGGCCATATCGGTATACGTTTTAAAGCCCATCTTCTTCGCGGAAGAATCGCGCAGTTCAACAAGCCTCGAATACTGCTCGTCAAGCTTCGGGCTGATCTGCTCGTACAGAGCCGCCCAGGCCTCGAACGCTGCCTTTCTCTCGGCGCGGTCGGTACTTTCCATGAATTTGAGCAGGCCGTAGAAATTGCGCTTCTCGCCCTTGAACTCAATATTTGCCTGAGCCGCGGTCTTCGAATATTCCTGTGTAAGCTCGCCTTCCTCGATCTTCTCGGGAACGATCTTCTCATCCGCTACGAGGAGCGATGCGTCAAGCATCTTGAACAGCTGGGTTCCGAACTCCGCCTCAAAATCCTTCCTGAAAGGAGATTCCGTCAGAGCCTTGTTCCATGCAATGTTCAAAGGTATCATCTTCGCGGTCTCTGTCTGAAGCCAGAGTACCTCTTTGTCATAATATTCGTCCGTCGTGTTCATGGTGTTGCGGACGCTCGCGATAGAAAAGAGCGACATCGCTTCATCGGTCTTCTTCTGAACATCAAAAAATGTCTCTCGGACCTCTGCATAGCTCTTCGCGTTCATAACCTTCTCCGTCGCCTCTGACAGAGCCTTCTTCATGGCCTCGATGTCGGGGCGGGTGTAAGGCATTTCACTGAATTTTAACATGGTGGCCTCCCCTGTAAGTATCTTTTTGGTATTCTACCTCTACTACAATACCACGAATACGGCGCGGGCGGCAACGGATAAATTTTCTCAAAACAAAACCATTTGATCGTTTTGAGAAAACCCATCCTGCGCGCCCGCGCCTTACTTTACAAGCAGGGAAGAGATTGTTAAAATATGTTTTATATTAATTCCGCTGTGACAGATTATAGCGGAAAAGTAACATTGAAACAGAGGAATCGCACAGAATGGTATATACGCTTACTTTCAGCCCTTCCATCGACTACGTGATGGAGATGGACCGTCTGACTCCGGGTCAGATGAACAGGGCTTCGTCTACACATATCTATCCGGGAGGAAAAGGGATCAATGTCTCGGCAGTATTGGACACGCTCGGCGTTGATAATACGATACTCGGCTTTGTCGCCGGCTTTACCGGGAATGAGATAGAACGGATCCTTAAAAAGAACGGCCAGAAGACTGATTTCATCCACCTGAAGAACGGCCTTTCCCGGATCAATGTGAAGGTCCTCTCTTCCGAATCCACCGAACTGAACGCGCCCGCACCCGCTATCCGCAAGGATGAACTGAAGCAGCTTAATGACAAACTCACACGTCTTACGGACGGGGATACGCTGGTACTCTCGGGTGCCATTCCGTCATGTCTGCCGGTTTATACATACCGCTTCATTCTCGACAGCCTAAAAGACAGAAACATTACTACAGTTGTAGACACAACAGGCGACCATCTGCTTTCCGCGCTGGAGAGCCGTCCTTTCCTGATCAAGCCCAACCGCGAGGAGCTCGGCGAGCTGTTCAGCACCAAGAATATCAGCACGAACGATGCAGAAAAATATGCGCACACCCTTCAGGATAAGGGCGCACGCAATGTTCTCATATCCCTCGACCGCGAGGGTGCTATGCTTCTTTGCGAGGACGGCACTCTGCTCACACGCGAGGCCCCCCGCGGCAATGTTGTCAATCCGGTAGGCGCCGGAGATTCGATGCTCGCCGGTTTCATCTACGGCTGGCTCGAGACCGGGTCTTACGAGGACTCCTTAAAGACCGCAGTCTGCGCGGGCAGCGCCGCGGCTTTCTCATCCGGTCTTCCCGCAAAGGACGATATCATGTCACTCAGAAGGCTGCTGTCGTAAAGCAGCTTTCTTTTTATAACTCCGGTATGCGCACGATCCGTCCGCACAGCTGACGGGCCTCGTCCTCATCATGAGTTACGAGGATCAGCCGCGCGGTGCCGATCTTGTCATCCACATATCCAATCACGGCTTTTTTGAGTTCTTCGTCGAGCCCCTTAAAGGGTTCATCAAGGATCACCGTATCCGCCTGCGATGCAAGGGCCCGCACTATCGCTACGCGGCGCTTCATGCCGCCGCTGAACTGCGAGACCGGCTTAGTCAGTTCCTCCGGATTCGATACTCCGATTCCGACATTCTTTAATTCCTCGATGATTGCTTCGTCGGGAACCTCAACGTCCAGAACCAGCCGGATATTCTCCACGGCATTGCAATGCTCGATCAGTCTGTTTTCCTGAAAAACACATGCAAATTTCTCGTTTTCGATCCCGATGATCTCACCGCTGTCCGGTTTCTCAAGTCCCATGATCAGGCGAAGGAGCGTGGTCTTTCCCGTTCCGGACGGACCCATTACAGCCACGGTTTCACCGGCTCCGAAGGTCTCGCTGAAGCCTTCGAAGACTGCTGTCTCGCCATATTTCTTGTATATTCTATCCAGCCTTATCTCATTACTCATAGCTCACTCCTGTAGTCAAGCCTTCCCTGCTGCCCGCTTCAGCACCGCCATGACCGCTTTCTCAAACGCCACGCTCACCAGCACTATCACCGCTGTCCACGCGAACAGCTCATCGGTCATCAGATAGAGCTTCGCTTCATATAGGCGCGTGCCGATAGCGTTCGGCGACAAGCCGATGACTTCGGCCGCAACTCCCGACTTCCATGAGAAGCCCAGGCCGATATTTACGGCAGAAACAAAATGTGGCTTCACTGCAGGGATATATATGTATTTCAGTCTTTTCGCGCGGCTCAGCCTGAATACCTCAGCCATCTCGAGAAGCTTTTTATCTGTGCCCTCTATACCGGCCAGCACATTTGTGTAAATGACCGGAAGTACCATCAGAAACGAAATGACCGCCGGAAGCATTCTCGAATTGATCCAGAGAAGAACCAGAATGATAAATGATGCCACCGGAACCGCCTTTATCAGGCGCATCAGAGGCGCAAAAAGTATCTTTACCGGCGCAAATCGGTAAGACGCGGCAGCGAGCAGCGTTCCGGCCGCCACTGCGCAGAGGAATCCCGCCGCGATATGAATGAAAGAATTGCCGACCGTTTTCCAGAATGTAAGCTGCGGGATCAGACGGAACAGTGCTTTGAGCGCGTCAAGAGGACCGGGCAGGATCACCCTGCTGCCGGTCGCGACACTCAGAACCTGCCAGACCAGCAGCCAGAAAATGACCGCCGCGGCAGTATATGCGATTGTCTTAGTTTTGTTTTCTCTCTCCGTCATATATACCGTTCCTGTATTAATCCGGGATCATCCCATCTCAGACCGATTCGCATTTCCGGTCATATTACGTTTGCCTTACCTGCAGTTAATGTCCCTATTCTCTTACGATCGCGTCCCAAACCTTGTAATTGATCTTTATAACCGTCTCGGCCTCCCACGCCGAGTACTTCTCTTCAAAGAGCGCCTTCTGCCTGCTCTCGATGATCCTGATCCTTGCCGCGTTCGTAGTCTCCTCGTCGGTATGTACCACGCAGTCCAGAATGAAATACGCGTCCTCGGTCTCATAGAGCCCGCCTATCTCGCCTTCCCGAAGTGAATAAGCCTTGTCCGGGATGTCCTCGGGCAGCTTTTCCTTCAGTTCCGCGTAATCCGCTACCAGCTCGACCACGCTGTAGCGGTCGTCATTGATCTCGGCAAGACGCGTGATATCGGGATTGGCCCTGGCAGCAGCCAGATATTCTTCGGCGTCGGATTTGATCTGTGCCAGTTCCTCGATCGAATACTCAACAAACTCTCCGTCATCATTCTCGAAATCCTTGAGGACCGAAATATATTCGAGCACCATGTGGCGCACTTCCTCATCGGGAATGTTTGTGTCAATGTTCAGCGTCAGGTTCTCGTAGACCTTCATCGCGAGCACATTGTCGGTGTAGATCGATTTTACGATATCCTGCGTGATCCCGTATTTATTCTTCATCTCCGAACTCAGTCCGGTCATGAATTCATCGGTCTGGAGGTTGATGTTGAGCTGGTCGTCCTCGTTGATCGTGATTCCGAGTTCCTCTGCCCTCGCACGTACGATCTTGATGTAGATGATCTGCTCCATGATGTCATTTTTTACGGCATCCCACATGGTCTTTCCTTCGGTATCCACCTTAAAATCCCAGATG
>JAFZKM010000120.1 GCA_017553665.1 Lachnospiraceae bacterium | reverse complement strand
CGCAGGGAGAAGCTGAAGCGCTATGAGGCGGATATTAAGGAATGGGAGCGCAATGAAAGAGAGATAAAGAGGCTTGAGGCCCTGGTCAGGAGATTTAAGAATACCGGAAAGGCCGCTTTCGCGGAGTCGCGCAAATCTATCCTGAAGAGGATGGAGCGCCCGGAGAAGCCGCATTGGGATTCGAGCCATATCTTTGTAAAGCCTATCGAGCCGAAGAATATCGGAGCCAAATGGGTGCTGGACGCGGAACATTTAAAATGCGGATATAAGGATCCCGTTGTCGAGCTCTCGATAAAGCTGCAGAGGGGCATAAAGGTGGCGATCCTGGGCGACAACGGTGCCGGCAAGTCCACTTTTCTTAAGACCGCCGCGGGACTTTTGCGGCCCCTGGAAGGCAAATGTACGATAGGCAACCGCGTGGAGATCGGGTATTTTGACCAGCTGAGCGCGCAGATAGATTCGGAATTGAGCGTCTTTGAGCATTTCTCCGGACGTTTTCCCGGCATGCTCGAAAAAGAGGTGAGGACCACGCTTGCTTCGTATCTCTTCGGCGGCGCGAACGCGCAGAAAAAGGTAAATTCGCTCTCGGGAGGCGAGAAGGCAAGGCTTGTGCTGGCGGAACTGCTCACGGCGGCGCCGAATTTCCTGATACTTGACGAGCCCACGAACCATATGGATGTCGAGGCCTGCGAGACGCTGGAATCCGCGTTCAGGGCATATAAGGGCACAATACTTTTTGTATCTCACGACAGATATCTGATAGGCAGGCTCGCGGATTCGTTCTACATTTTCGAGGACGGAAGGGCGCTTTTCTATCCGTTCGATTACGCTCATTATCTGGAGAGACTCGAGAGACTCGCGACTGCGCGCAGGATCAATGTGAATACAGGTATTCCGGAGATGAAGCCGAGCTCCGCGAAGGATATCCAAAGCGAGATAATGGGTCTTGTTTCGGCCGAAGACGCCGCGATCATAGCGAAATTAAAAGCCGTTCCCAAAAAGGAACGGCATGAGATAGGCTTTGCGAATGAAGAGGAAGCCTATAACGACTGGCAGCTCCGCATGGCCTGTGAGGCTCTCGAAGCCGCCCGCCAAAAGCTGGAAGACGCGGACGACTTCGATTCATACGAAGCTGCTCTGAAGGATTTATCCGAAAAGGAATTAACCTGGTATGATGCTTATTCGATATCGATCTTATAATCTACGATAGGATCGTCGAGTCTGTAAATGTAATCGAGCGCGACATCGGTGATGCATTCCTCGGCTTCGAGTGAAGCCATGAGGTTGAACAGTTCGTCATCGGGGAGCTCGATCGCGGTCTGGAGCGCGAAAGCGTTGATCTCGCCGTAGTTGTACTTGATCGTAAGACCGTAGTCGGAATACTTCGCGCAGATCTCATTGATCATCTCTTCGGTGGTGCCTTCGACAACGCTGACGATCACGGTGTCATTCGAGTGCTCGGGGTACCAGGGCTCTATCGGGTCAACGGGCTCGATAGGATCGATCGGGAATATCGGATCGACGGGATCGACAGGATCAACAGGATCAACAGGATCGATCGGATAGCCGGTGATCGGAACATATGTAGGCTCCGGTCTCTCGGGGATGACCGCGGGAACGGGCTCTGCTGCCGTGCCGGTAAGGTACTCGTCGATCAGTCTTACGAGAAGGTCGCAGAGCTGCTCAACAACATACTCGCCGATGGTGGGAGTGATGTGAGATCCGCCGATACCGCTGTCGTCGGTAAGGAAGGTGTAGGTTCCGCCTGTTACCATAGCGAAGGTCCTGAGAAGAAACTCGGTGGTCTTGTCCACGCCGCTCGAAGCCACGGGGATCACGCGGATGCCCTTGAACACTGCGTCCTGAAGGGTCGAAGCGAGGCTTTCGCGTACGTCCTGTCTGTTGTGGGGCGGAGCGTCGAGTACGAGGAACATGAGCTTAACGGAATCTTCCGACCACTCGTGCTTATTAACCGCATCGTCGAGAGCCAGCTCAACGGCTTCTTCATAATCTCCGCCGCCGTCGGCATATTCAGCCTTAAGTGCTTTAAGCTCTTCATCGATATTCGCGCTGAAGGGATATGAACGTACGATGTAGGTATCCTCCATGTCGCGGTAGAAATTCACGCTGAGCCTTAATGTAAGGTTGGGGTTATTGTTCTTTACGCGTGTGATCACATCTTCAAGTTCTGTCTGCAGGTATTCAAGCTCATCCCACATCGAACCGGTAGTATCGATCATGAACATCAGGTCAAGCGCCTTGGGGGCATTGACATAAGTTCCGAAGCTCAGGCCGATGACTGCGTTATCGTCAAGATCGGAATTGGATAAAGCGTAGTCGAAGTCCTGTCCGCCGTAGCTGATCTTTAATGAAGAGGGAACGCCCTCACTTCCGATGACCGAATAGTAAGCGTATGCCATTCCGGCGCTGTCCGTGCGGCAGCTCCACATAAGGGAACCGTCTGAGGAATATACCTTAACGACCGCGTTGGCCATATTTGTGCCGTCAGCGCATGTGGTGCGGATCACGAGACGTCTGAAAGGAGTAAGGCTCCAGTCACGGAAATACTTTCCGAAATCATCGTCCTGTCCGTTTGCGATCAGGGCCTTTAAGAACGCGAAGTTCCTGTTGTCGTTCCACTCGCCTGCGGTAAGGAGACCTGCCCTGGGTGTGGGACGGTAGGAATCGATGGGGTATTCGGATGTTTCAAACGAAAAGTCACCCTCAACATCTCCGTAGAACTTAGCGCCGTCAATGAAGCCGTCAGCCGCCATATCCCAGGAACCGCCCTCGCCGATGGCAAGTACGTCGAAAGTGCTTCCCGCAACCGGACTTTCTGCAATTGCGGAAGACTCATCAGCCTTGGACAACTTCGATTCGAACCCGGCGATGAGATCGCCAAGAGCAGATGACGAAGAGTCATCGGACGAACGGCCTGTAAGATCGGACGGACTTAAGGAAGACTCGCTCGTTCCGGATGATGAAGTGTCGCCTGCCGAAGAAGCCGAACCTGCAGAAGGTGCCGCAGTGGCCGCGGGTGCTTTCTCTGAGCTTCCGCTGCCGGACTCTGTGCCGGCTGCTGCGCTGCCGCCGTTCGAGACCGAAACTGTGGGCTCATCTTTGTCTTCTTTGGTTTCGGCTGACTTTTTGCAGCCGCTGAGCGCAAGTACGAGTACAAGCAGAACAGCGATCATTCTGATAATTTTCTTCATAAAACAAATCCTCCTGTACAATTTGTCTGCCTTTTTCGAACATTAGACGAAGCGGCAGAAAGGAGGGTTCCATTTTTTTATAAACTTTTTTGGAATCCTTTTATTCTTTGACCATGGCGGGGAAAGTGAACTCAGCGTCCTCGCCGTCATCGTCGAGCGAAACGGTATAATTTCTCGTGATGTAGCCCTCGAGCGTGAGCCTTAATGAGATGGTGCCGACAGGCTTGTCGAGGATCAGCGAGCCGTTGCTGATCGTGCCTTTGTAGACGTCATTGATATAAACCGCTGTGCCTTCCGTGCAGTGGATGATGAGACTGAGATCCTCCGAGGTGCCGGAGACGGAGGTCGGGGAAGGAGTATCATCGGTAGTATTGTCCGGAATGTCCGCGAAAGGATCGTCTTCTGCCGGCTCAGGCGCAGTCGTGGGCGAATCCGGATCGTAGAGGATGTCCTCATCGGCCGGAACGGGAGCCGCGGAAAGGCTGATCGCGACGGATGCCTTGGGCTTTGATGTGTAAAGCAGGCCCTCATATGTGACATAGCCGCTCAGCACTGCCTCGATATAGTGCTCGCCGTAGGAGATCGGAACGGGATTCGTGTAGGAAGTCAGTATTCCGTCGACATAGAGGTTCGCGAAGCCGGGATCGATCGTGAAGGTCACATTGCAGTATTCGACGGGCTCGGGTGAGAAAGGAGCCAGATCGAACACGGCGGTCTTGTCACGGCTGATGAGCAGTGTACCGGTGCCCTTCAGGCTGCCGTTCTCAGCGGTGATCGGGTAGGTGCCCTCCTGAAGCGTGAGCAGCATACCGTCCGTGATCTGCACGGTGAGGCCGGTCCCGACAAAGAGAGTGCCGCCGGTAAACGCGGAATCATTGGCAAGACGCAGGTATCCGTGGCCCGTGGTGACTTTGAGCATGTACACAAAGCCGTCAATGCTGTAGACGGAGAGTATGTCGGTTTTATAAAGGGTATCGGGCGAAACAAAATAACCGTCGTTGAGCACCAGAAGGGAATCATCGTAGCGGTAGATCGCGTCGCCGATCGACATTCGCCGGATGTCGCGTTCATTGACGAGGTTCCTGACGCCCTTATAGACGTCGACATTCTTCATGCCCGTGAGCGTGACGATACGGTTTTGCGCTGTGCGCGAAACGGTCACGAAATCGCCGGGCTTAAGGAGCGAGGCGGTTATCGCGCGGCCGTAGCTCGTGGACATCGCGGTCGCGCCGCTGTAGGTGTACTCTTCGAAGTCTTTGCTTCCGAGCCTGCAGAGCACTATGACCGAATCGTCGGTATTGACCTCGGTTACGATCGCGTCAAAGGTTTCTTCGGACGGCTCGGGTGTGATCGTTGTCGAAGAAGCGGCGGATGAGGGCGCGGGAGAGGACCCGGTGCCCTTTCCCTTGCTGTCATCGGAAGTGAGCACCTTAACGATCGAGAATATTATGATCAGCAGTACCACGCCTATCCCCGCGAACATGGGGAGTT